>NZ_JBEZXZ010000062.1:0-42604 GCF_040638275.1 Actinoplanes sp. NPDC026623
TTCTGGCCCTCCTCGTTCAAGGGCCACGAGGTCATCGTCACGCTCGTGCTCGTCGCGCTGCTGGGCAGCGTCTTCCTGAAGGGCTTCACCGAGGCGATCGGTCTCGCCGTCGGCCTCGTCGGCATCTACCTGACGCTCAACGTCATCGTCATCGGCGACGGCCTGATCCAGGTGATCACCCATCCCGGTCAGGTCGGGGACTGGATGACGGCGCTGACGACGCAGCACGGAAATCCCCTGGTCATGGTCGGGATCGCCCTGCTCGTCTTCCCGAAGCTCGCGCTGGGACTCTCCGGCTTCGAGACCGGTGTCGCCGTCATGCCACATGTGAAGGGCGACCCCGGCGAAACGCCGCAGCACCCCGCCGGGCGGATCCGCGGCACGAAACTGCTGCTCACCACCGCCGCCGGAATCATGAGCGTCTTCCTGATCACCAGCAGCATCGTCACCACCGTGCTCATCCCGCAACAGGCGTTCGAGCCCGGCGGCGAGGCGAACGGCCGGGCCCTGGCCTATCTCGCCCACGAGAACCTGGGCAACGCCTTCGGCACCGCCTACGACCTGTCGACCATCGCGATCCTCTGGTTCGCCGGGGCGTCGGCGATGGCCGGCCTGCTCAACCTGGTCCCTCGCTACCTGCCCAGGTTCGGCATGGCACCGTCCTGGGCCCGGGCCGTACGCCCGATGGTCCTGGTCTTCACCGGCACCGCGTTCCTGATCACGGTCGTCTTCGACGCGGACGTCGACGCACAGGGCGGCGCCTACGCCACCGGCGTCCTCGTGCTCATCACCTCCGCGGCCACCGCGGTCACCCTCTCCGCGCGCCGCAGGCGCCAACACGGACGGACCGCCGCCTTCGCGGTCATCGCGCTGATCTTCACCTACACGACGATCGCGAACGTCGTGGAACGCCCCGACGGCGTCAAGATCGCCGCCTGTTTCATCGCCGGCATCCTGCTCGTCTCGCTGCTCTCGCGCCTCTACCGGGCCTTCGAGCTCCGCGTCACCCACTTCGAGGCGGACCCCGTCGCGGAGACGTTCCTGCGCGAATGCGGCCGGCGCAAGATCCGGCTCATCGCCAACGAGCCGGACAGCCGGGACGCCCGCGAATACAGCGCCAAGATCGCCCAGATCCTCGCCGACAACGACCTGGCCGACGACAAGGACGTCATCTTCGTCGAGGTCACCGTCACCGACGCCTCGGACTTCGAGACGGAACTGCACCTCAAGGGCGAGGTGCTGCACCACCGCTACCGCATCCTGTCCGTGCAGAGCTCCTCGGTGCCCAGCGCCATCGCCGCCCTGCTGCTCTACATCCGCGACACGACCGCGCGCCGCCCGCACATCTACTTCGAGTGGACCGAGGGCAACCCGGCCGCCAACTTCCTGCGCTATCTGATCTTCGGCCAGGGCGAGGTCGCCCCCGTCACCCGCGAGATGCTGCGCCAGGCGGAACCCGACCGCCACCGCCGCCCCCACGTCCACGTCGGCTGACCGGCCGAGGACGCCCTTCCCGCCTTGTTGATCTTCCGGGTAGGCTCGGCCGACTTCAGCCACTCCGCGGGGGAGAGTTCATGCGTAAGCGCACCGTCCGGGCGGCGCTCGCGGCCGGCGTACTGGCCGCCGGCGCGGCGTTCTTCGTCGACATCGCGACCGGGGCAGCGTCCGGCGCGACCACGCCGGCCGACCCGCAGCGCCACGCCATCGACGGTTACCACGCCGACCGGATGGTGGTCGATGGCGTGCGGCGGCGCCTGCTGATCGCCGACGACGTGGCCCATCGCATCCGCGCGGTCGGCTACGACGGCACGGTCGCGGACGAGACGGCCCTCCCGGACGGCGCGAACGCCGGAGACCTGCAGCTCTCGGCGGACTCCACCACGCTCTGGGCGACCCTCCCGGACGCGCAGATGATCATCTCCTGGAATGCGGCGACCCTCGACGAGATCGCGCGCTACCCGGTCGCCGTCCTCGACCTCGGCCATCTCACGCTCGCCGGCGACCGGGCCTGGTTCACCTACAACAAGAACTACTTCGGCTCGCTCGACCCGGCCACCGGCGAGGTCGCCAAGTACGTGCTCGGTGACGGGAACGATTCGTCGGCGAATCCGAGGCAGCCCTTGATCGCCGCCAGCCCGGCCGACCCGAACCGGCTGGCGCTGACGTACGCCGGCACCCGGACAACGCTCTTCCTGTACGACATCAGCGGCGACACGGCCGCGCTGGTCACCAAGACCCAGACCGGCACCATGTTCGCCCACAGCGCCCTCGAATACACCGCAGACGGCCGGATGATCTACGTCAGCGGCATCGGCGGCGTCTTCTACACGTGGGCCGACGACCTGGACACCTCCCAGGCCCGCACCATCGCGATGAACCAGGCCGTCGACGTGGAGGCGGCCTCGAACGGCTGGATCGCGGCCGGCCTGCCGCCCGCCACGGACGCCACCGACCTGCGCCTCTTCCAGGCCGGCGAGACCGTCCCCGCCCGCGAGTTCGACATCCCGACCGCCACCGGCGCGCCCGCGCTGGCCGACCTCGCCTGGGAGCCGGGCGGCGGCCGGCTCTTCGCCGTCACCTCGGATCAGGACGGCGCCCAGAACCTGTGGGTGATCGACGCGCCGACGGTCGCCCCGGCGCCGTCAACGCCGGCTCGGACCGCGACCGCGATCAAGCTGACCGCGCCGGCCACCGCGGGGCGCGGCTCCGGCATCAACGTCCAGGGCACGCTCGGCGGCGGCCTGCCGATGGGCACGCCGGTCAAGGCCGTCCGTACCGACGCCGAGTCGCCGGCCGGCGTCGAGGTCAGGTCCTCGGACACGAACGCCCAGGGAGAGTTCAGCTTCATCGACTCGCCGGCGGCGGGCGGAACGATCACCTACACCGTCTCGTACGCCGGGGACGCCACGCACAAGCCGTCGTCGGCCAAGGTCTCGATCGAGGTGGCCAGGACCGCCACGGCGCTCACCCTGAACCGCAACGGAAGCATCAACGCGTACGGCGCGACGGTCGCGATGACCGCGCACCTCGGCGCCACGTACCAGAACCGGACCGTGGAACTCTGGGCCGACCCGTACGGTGCGGACCGGGCGCGCAGCCTGATCAAGAAGGGTACGGTCGACGGCTCGGGCAATCTGAGCGTCAACTACAAGCTGACCCGGAACACCACATTCAGCGCGGTCTTCGCCGGCGACACCCGTTACGCCGCCCGCACGATCGGCTCGGCGGTCAAGACAAAGGTCGCCGTCTCGACCACCGTCGCGAAGCACTACCGCCTCACAAAGTCATATTATTACGTGCGCAAGGCGACGAACCCGACGTTCACCACGACGATGACGGCGTACCCGGGACGCTCGCAGCGGCTGACCTTCGAGCGGTATTCGGGTGGCAAGTGGGTCGCGTGGAAGACCAGCACCCTCAAGCTCAGCTCGGCCGGCAAGTACACGTTCACGCTGACCGGGACCCACGCGACGGGCGTCAAATACCGGGTGCGGGCCGCGTACCTCACCGGGACCTCCGGCGACAGCGCGAACTACTCGACGTACGGGTCCTGGAAGTACTTCACCTTCACCAAGTGACCGCCGGTTTCAACGCCAGCCCCTTCGGGTGGCTCGATTCGTTGCGGCGTAGGAGCGGCCGGCTCGGCGGGTTGCTGTCCGGGCCTTGGACGCCAGGCGTGATTGGAGGGGGAATCCTCGTCGGTGGGGTCCTCGATTGCGGGGGCCGGGCCGATGGTGTTCCACGTGGCGCAGGGACCGCCGAACCTTTCGGTGATCGGCTCCGGCACCCAGGTCCAGCGGCGCGTCCGTGAACCATTGGTCGGCGTCGAGGTCCCAGGACGGCCATGCGTGCTGAAGGGTGCGGCCGGGCAGCCGCGCGAGTCGCCGGCCGTGGACGGCGGTGCCGTTGTCCCGGTCGTTGAGCCAGTGCGGCTTGAAGTCCTGAATCCCGAAGCGCGCCATGGCTCCGATTCTGTCGCGCAGCCGGGTGCGGACGCATTCGGATTTCTTCGTCGGTCGGGGTGACGGGGGCTCGGGGATCCCGGCCCATCCTTGCTTGGAGCCTGTTTCGCTGATCGGGCAGGAGATTGCCGGGATGGACCGGTCCTTTCTAGACTGTCGCCCGTGCCGATCGGATACCTCATCCCCGTCGTGATCATCGGATTCTGTACGTGGGTGTCGGTGATCGCACCGCGTCCCCCGCACACGACCCCGTCCCACTGGTCCTACTGGGTGACCTTCGAGGTCAACGAGCAGCCGTTCATCGTCTTCTATCTGCTGCTCATCCCCACAATCTTCGCCGTCGTGGGCGGCGACCTCGACTCCCCCGGCGGTCTGGTCACGTTCGGGCTCGCCGTGCTGGTCGCGGTCGGCCTCGGCATCCTCGTACGCCAGGCGCTCGCGACCGGTCCGGCGATGCGGCGGGCACTGGCCGAGGGCGGTATCGACTATCAGCCCGGGCCCCGGCCGTGGGGTCGTGTCCTGTTCCCCTGGATCGGCGCCCGCCCGCGCGGCGTGACCCGGGTCGTCAACGTGGCCTACGGCGACGCCGGCGGGCACAACGTGCTCGACGTCTACCACCGCCACGACAAGCCGGAGGGCGCCCCGGTCTTCGTCTATTTCCACGGCGGCGGCTTCCGCCTGGGCAGCAAGAACCGGGGTGCCCGCGCGCTGCTCAACCACCTCGCGGGCCAGGGCTGGGTCGGCGTCAACGCCAACTACCGGCTGGCACCGGCGGTCGGTTATCCCGAGCACCACGTCGACGCCAAGCGGGTGATCGCCTGGATCCGCGCCCACGGATCGCAGTACGGCGCCGACGCCCGCACCGTCGTGGTCTCCGGCACGTCGGCCGGCGGTCACCTGGCCTCGATGCTGGCGCTCACGCCAGGCGACCCGGCGTTCCAGCCCGGCTTCGAGGACGCCGACACCGCGGTCTCGGCGGTGATCGGCTTCTCCGGCTACTACGGGCCGGCCGGCGGCCCCGGCTCGTCGCCGCTCGAGCACCTGCGGGACGCGCCGCCGTTCCTGTTCGTCCACGGCACCAGCGACAGCTCGACCCTGATCGAGGACACCCGCGCCTTCGTGACCCGGTTGCGCCAGGTCAGCACCCGGCCGGTCCTCCTCGCCGAGCTGCCGGGCGCCCAGCACGCCTTCGATCTGTTCTTCTCGCTGCGCTACAGCTACGTCATCGAGGGCGTGGCGGCGTACTGCCGGTCGCTGGCTTCCGACCACCATCAGTGACCCGACCGGCTCCGGCGTCCACCTCGATCCCGTCCCGGCCGTCGGCGCCGGGCCCTCATCCCGCCCGATCCGCGCTCGCGGTGAGCGGGCGATCGCCACGCTCAGTTCTGCTGCCCGGCGCCGCGCGACCGCGATCGCATGGTCCCGGGGCCCGCCGGGTTGGCGGGCCCCGGGGTGGTCAGGCGAAGGCCTTGAATTCGAGCAGGCCCACCGAGCCGGCGCCGCTGGTCAGTACGGCTCGTAGGCGGGTCGTGTTGATCTGGGGGAAGGTGGTCTGGTTGTACTGGTTGGCCGCCACCGGATAGGCGGAGGCGGACGGCACGTTCACGTAGGCCGTGCCGTTCCAGTATTGGAGGTTCCAGGAGGCCGGGAGGCGGACGCCGCCGTTGTCGTCGAAGAAGTAGAGCTGGGCCGAGCTCAGGTTCTGCGCTGTGGGCCAGGTCAGTTCGGCCCATTGCTGGCCCTGTTCGGGCCAGGTGCCCCAGCGGGGGTTCGCCGTGTCGTTGGAGGTTGCCGGGTCGATGCCGTCGTTGAGGGCCGCGACGCTCTCCCACGCCGAGGTGTAGGACGCCGTGGGTGTGGCCGACGGTGCCAGGTTCTGCGACGGCTGGGGGCCGGGGTCCGTGGTGCCGCGGCGGTAGAGCTTCAGCTCGGTCAGGCCGGTTTTGGCGGCGCCGGTCGGCTGGGTGAACTGGATGCGGAGCCGGGCGGTGCTGACCGCGCCGAACGTCACCCTGTTGTAGTTGGATTGCGGGGTGCCGGGG
Organism: Actinoplanes sp. NPDC026623; assembly: GCF_040638275.1. Classification (NCBI taxonomy): domain Bacteria; kingdom Bacillati; phylum Actinomycetota; class Actinomycetes; order Micromonosporales; family Micromonosporaceae; genus Actinoplanes; species Actinoplanes sp. NPDC026623. Next base: position 6,005 of record NZ_JBEZXZ010000062.1, read on the forward strand.
GACTTGACCTGGCTCGCGGCGTTGATCCAGGCGCTTCCGTTCCAGTACTGCACGGTGTAGGCGGACGGTGGCCGGTACCGGTTGCCGGCCCTGTCGTTGCGGAAGTGGATGCGGGCCTCGTCGACCGTCTGGGTGCTGCCGAGGTTGACCTCGTACCAGTCCGTGGCGTTCGGGGTTCCGTAGCTGCCCCAGATCGGTGCGTTGGTCGGCAGGCCGTCGACCGCCGCGGCCGTGGTGGTGCCAGAGGTCGTGTACGACGCCGAGGTGGTCTTGCCCTGGGCGAGGTTCGGGGTGGTCGAGGTCAGGTCCACGCCCGCCTTGGCGAAGATGTCGATCATGCGGGCGCTGGACTGGGTGACGTTCTGCGGCGCCTGCAGCCCGGAGAAGGCCGCGTTGTAGGTGACCGTGCCCGTGCCCGCCGGGAGGGTGACCGCCCCGGTGGCCGGGTTGTAGACGAAGCGGGTGAGGCGGTCGACGGTCGCCACCCGGGTGCCGTCGAGGTAGATGGAGTAGCCCTGCGGAACGCCGGCGTAGCGGGTCACGCCGTCGGCCGGGTCGTCCCAGACGACGGAGAGGTTCGCGTTGCGGTAGCGCAGGTTGTTGACCGCGAAGTTCGGCCAGCCGATGTTGATCGGGGACAGCTCTATCTGGGCGTCGTTGCGGGGCCGCAGGCCGGCCACGTCCTCGATGACGGTCCAGTTGCTGCTGCCGAGGATGTTGTGGTGGATCCACGAGCGGTAGGTGATGGCGCTGCCGTTCCAGTCCGCCCAGAACTCGTTGGCGTCGGGCCAGCGGGTGTCGCCGCCGACGTACTGCGCCCAGGTGTTCCAGTAGAGCAGCTTCTTGTAGTCCTCGGCGTTCATCCATTGGTTGGGGTAGTTGCGCAGCGCCGACGAGTACAGGCGGAACTGCACGGTCGAGTTGATGGTGGAGAAGTTGTTGCTGCCGGGGAAGCCGGCCGCCGCGGCGGCGGCCTTGTCGCGCTGGTTGGCCGTGTAGAACGGGAAGATGGGGTACTCGGCCGGGTCGGCGAACAGCCGCAGGGCCTCGCGGTACTCGGCGGTGTTCGGCATCAGGCCGACGGAGTACGGGTAGTAGTTGTTGATCTCCTTCCAGGGCACGTGGGTGTTGGTGGCCACGTGCTTGTGTTCGAGCAGCTTGCGGTCCGGGTTCCACAGGGTGCTGACGACGCCGTTGCGGATGCGGTCCGCGAGGGTCTGCAGCTCGGCGGCCTTGGTGGTGTTGCCGAGCAGCGTGTACGCGTCGCGGGCCGCGTTGGCGGCTGACCACACGTACGCGGTCTCGGCCCGGTCGAGGTTGCCGGAGCGCCAGTCGAACGACACCGCGTCGGCGTCGTTGCCGGTCATCGCGCCCCAGTTGTATTCGATGACGCCGTTGTTGTTGGTGTCGTACGTGGCGAGCTGGCCCTTCGCGTCGCCCTCGGCGTACCGGGCGAAGTTCTGCAGCATGGCCGGCTGCCCGCCGTGGATCTGGTAGGCGCGCCAGGCCGCCTCGGCGATGTACTGGGTGTAGGAGTTGGACCAGTTCTCCGGGTCGCCGGGGTTGTCCATGAACCGGCCGCCGCCCGAGGACTGGCCGACCGCCAGGTACGGGCCGTAGGAGTATTCCGGGCTGCGCAGGTACTTCAGGTCGTCGATGTGCATCGGCTGGGTCAGCGCGATCGCGTTGTTGTAGCCGGTGGCACCCTCGACCGACTGCGGGAACTGGAAGTCCTGCCCGGGGATGTCGACGTCCAGGTAGTTGAAGCGCATCAGCCACCAGCGGTAGTAGATGTTCTTCTTGATGGCGGCGTCCGGCACGTCGATGTAGGGCACGTTCTGTGCCCACCACCGGTTGTAGTCGCGCACGTGGGTGGCGAACGCGGTGGCCGGGGCGTATCCGCGGTAGGCGGTGTATTCGGTGAGCGACTGCGGCACCTCGTTGGTCACGAAACCGAGCTGCACCTTCGTCGTCACGGTCTGGCCCGCGGCGACCGTCACCGCCCGGGTCAGCGCGCCGCTGCCGGCGGCGAAGCCGTCACCGGAGAACCTCGGGTAGATCGTGGTCAGGTTGTTCTTCACCGCCCGGGTCCCGGTGAGTTCGGTGCCGCTGCCCGTCACCGCGTAGGGGGAGACCGCGCGAAGCTGCACGGTGGCCGAGGCGGTGCCGGTGTTGACGACGGCGAGGTTCGTCACCAGCACGTTGTTGTGGGTGATGAACTTGGTGACCTCCAGGCGTATCGAGCCGCTGGTGTGCACGCTGCGCCAATGGCTGGGCGTCTGCTTGCGCTGCGCGGTCTGCTCGGTGAAGGTGCCGGGCGACGCCGTGATCGCGTACGCGTTCTCGCTGCTGATGTTGTCCCAGTAGGCGGCGTTTCCGCCGAAGCCGATGACGGCGGGGTCGTGGGTGTACATGAACGCGCCTCGGCCGCGGGTCATCAGCAGCGTGCCGGCCGGGTCGCTGCCGGTGCGGGCCAGCAGCCGGTCCATCCAGAAGTCGGTGCCGGAGCTCTCCGCGTCGTAGATGGCCTGCATGGTGTCGCCGGTGGAGTAGCCGACCGGCGGCGCCGGGATGCTGCCGCCGGTGAAGGTGGGGTAGCCGATGGTCTGTGCCGCGTGTGCCGCCGGCGCCACCGTCACGTTCAGGCCGGCGGTGACGAGCAGGGCGGTCAGGGCGTACGCCCAGGGACGACGGTTCACGACTGGAACGCCTTCCACTCGAGAAGCCCGGTGGACAGCCCGGTCTTCGAGGTGATGGACAACCGCAATCGGGTGGTGCTGATCGTCGAGAACGTCGTCACGTTCTCGGTGTTGCCGGCCACCCCGCAACCCGACTGATTCGGTACGGGCACATAGGCGCTGCCGTTCCAGTACTGCACCTGGCAGGAGGCGGGCAGGTCGATGCCCTGGTCGTCGTCGAACCAGTAGGCGGCCGCCTTGTTGAGCGACCGGGCCGACGGCCAGGTGTACTCGACCCACTGGGTGCCCTGCTGCGGCCAGTTGCCGTAGGCGAGGTTCGAGCGGTCCGCCGAGTTCGCCGGCGCCCCGCCGTTGTTGACGGCCGCCAGGTTCTCCCACGGCGACACGTACGAGGTCGACGGGGTCGCGGACGGCGCGATGTTGGTGCCCGAGCCGCTCGGAGGGCCCGGGTTCGCCGGCGGTCCGGTCGTGGTCTGTGCAACCCGCTGGATGGTGCCGTCGGCGTTGAAGTACATCCGGTCGACGGCCACGGAGCGGCGGAAGTTGCCGCCGCCGGGCGCGTTCGCGTTGTGGTAGACGAGGTACCACTGGCCGTTGAACTCGACGGCGCCGGCGTGGTTGGTGGTCGAGGAGACCTGCCCCAGCACGATGCCGCGGTGGGTCCACGGACCGAGCGGGTTGGTCGCGGTGGCGTACCGCTGGCAGGCGTACGCGGAATCGGTGACGCAGCCGGCGGTGTCGTTCGCGGCGTACATCAGGTAGTAGAGGCCGTTGCGCTTGAACATCCAGGGTGCCTCCCAGTAGTTCGTGAGGCCCTGCGGCGTGATGACCGAGCCGACCGTGTCGATCATGTTGGCGGCCAGCTTGACCGCGCGGGGCGCCCAGTAGCCGCCCCAGTACATGTACGCCTGGCCGTCGTCGTCGACGAACACGGTCGGGTCGATGTTGAGCCCCGACGAGTTCGCGGTGCTGTCGCTGATCAGTGGGCCGCCCTTGGCGTCGGTGAACGGCCCGAGCGGGCTGTCGCCCACCGCGACGCCGATGTTCATCCAGCCGGCACCGTTGCCGTTGATCGAGGTGTACCAGTAGTAGCGCCCGTTGCGCGGCTCGACCTCGCCGGCCCAGGCGTCCGCGCCGGCCCAGCCGAACGTGGAGATGCTCGCGCGGGCGCCGTGCTGGGTCCAGTTCGCCGCGTCGGTCGACGACAGCACGTGCCATTCGCGCATCAGGAAGTTGCTGGAGCCGGCCGGCGCCTCGTCACGGCCGGCGTAGATGTACATGGTGTTCCCGACGACCAGGGGCGCCGGGTCGGCGGTGTAGATGTTGGTGACGATCGGGTTCGCCGCCTGGGCCGGCACGGCGGCCGCGGCGATCGCGATCACCGTCCCGCATGCGGCGGCGAGCCACTTCCTACCTGACATGCTTGCTCCCTTACTGCGTGGTTTCACTGGCCGAGAAGATGAGCCTTTTTCAACGTGGCCGGGGTGGCAGCGCCCGGCGGAGGTCGACGGGCCGGATGCCGCCGGCCCGAGGCCAGGTTGAAAATTGCTCACTGGAGTTGGGCGATCTCGGACGCCGGCAGCGCCCGGCTGTAGACCCGGAAGTCGTCCACCGCGGCGGCCAGGTACGGGTCGCCGGCGTACTGGGAGCGGCCGATCCAGTTCTGGGTGGTGGTGCCGAGCGCGGACGGGCGGACGGTCAGCGCGCTGTTGCGGGCCACCTCGGCGCCGTTGACGTGCAGGACGCCGAGGTTGCCGGTGTGTGTGACCGCGACATGGGTCCAGGCGCCGGCCGGCAGGGCCGACGGCGCCTCGATGCGCTGCTCGGCACCGGATCCGCCGCTGCTGATGGCGTACCGGGCGGTCCCGGCGCTGCTGCGCGGGGTGAGGAACAGGTAGGCGCCGGTGCCGGCGCCGAAGTCGAAGACCCGCGCCCAGGTCGTGACCGTGTCGAGCCGGACCCACGCGGCGACGGAGAACGCGGTGGCGCCGGCGAGGATGCCGGCGGGCAGGACGACGTGCGCGCTGGTGCCGTTCAACAGCACGGCGTTTCCGGTGCGCCCGGTGGTGCGGCCCGCACCGCCGGACAGGGTCGCCGTCCGGCCGTTGCCGGTCGCGTCGGCGGCGGTGCCGCCGGAGGCCTCGTCGAACGGGTAGTGCGCGACGAAGGCGGGCAGCGGCGGCGGGGTTCCCCCGACATTCCAGTAGACGGTGTAGCGCTGGCCGTGGGTCAGGTAGAACGGCCGCAGCAGCACCGAGCCGGCCGTGTACTCCAGCGGGTTCGCCGTGGGCCGCAGCGCGGCGGGGTCGAGGGCGGGCGGCCCGGGCAGGTCGGTGGTGCCGTACTGGCCGGCGAGCACGATCGGGCCGTGCCGGACGCTGCGGATCGCGATGTTGTCCGGTGTGGACTCCACCGCGAGGGACATGGGCAGGCCGATGTCGACGGTGTCGCCGGTGCTCCAGGTCCGGCTGATGGTCAGATACGTGCCGGGCACGGCGGCGCCCGTCGCGGCCCCGTTGACCCGGACCTCGGCGCCGGTGGCCCAGGACGGGATGCGGATGCGCAGGTCGATCGCCCCGGAGCCGGTCACGATCAGCCTGCTGGACGACGTCTGCGGGTACGCGGTGTCCTGCCGCACGGTGATGCCGCGCCCCGGCCAGGTCAGCGTCGAGGCGATGAACAGGTTGACGTACAGCGTCGTTCCATTGTGGAAGTAGATGCTGTCGCCGAACTTGGTGTTGGTCTCCATGCCGGTGCCGTGGCAGCAGGTGAAGTCGTTGTAGTCGTTGCTGTAGCGCTTGATCCCGCCGGCGCGCAGCGGCACGTAGTAGCAGTGGTGCCCGTGCGTGGACGCCGGGTTCTGCGCGCCCAGCAGGTGGTTGTAGAGCGCCTTCTCGTAGAAGTCCATCAGCTCGGCGGCCCGGCCGGGGTCGGTGAAGAACAGTTGCCGGGTCAGCTTGAGCATGTTGTAGGTGTTGCAGCACTCGCAGGTGGTGTCGGACAGCTCCGCGGCGATCCGGTCCGGCGCCTTGAAGTACTCACCGTTGGAGTTGCCGCCGATGGCGTACGAATGCCGGCGGGTCACGAAGTTCCAGAAGTTGACGGCGATGTCGCGGTACCGGGTGGTGCCGGTGGCGTGGTAGCCGCGGATGGCCGCGAGCGCCTTGGGAATCTGGGTGTTGGCGTGGAAACCCGCGAGCGCGTCGACGCCGGACGCCAGCGGATCGAGCACCTGGGCGTGGTCGAAGTACTGCGCGGTCGTCAGATGCGCGGGGTTCTCGCTGAGCTGATAGAGGTTGAACAGCGTCTCACCGATGCCGCCGAACTCGGTGCGCAGCATCTGCTGGCGCTGGTCGTACGTCAGGCGGCTGTTGCGGGACTGCACCCAGGCGGCCTTGCGCTGCAGCATGGTCAGCGCCTGGGCGTTGCCGGCGATCTGATGCATGTCGAGCAGGCCCTGCACGATCTTGTGCAGCGTGTAATACGGCGCCCAGACCTGCTGCCCGGTCTCGACCCGGTCGATGAAGCTCTCCGGGTATGCGGAGAGGTAGCCGCTGGCCCGCTGGCAGAGGCCGAGCTGGGCGACGAGGTAGTCACCCTTGTCCCGGTACGCGGTGTCGCCGGTGCTCGCGTACGCCTGGGCCAGGGCGGTGAGCACGTGGCCGATGGAGTGTCCACGTAGCTCGGTGGCGGGGGACTCCCAGCCGCCGCAGGGTTCGGCGGTGGACGGCAGGCCGGCGTTGATCCGGAACATGTGCAGGAGGCGGTCGGGGTCGAGAAAGCTCAGGTACGCGCGGGTCCGGGCGGCGCCGGTCTCGAACGGCCCGCTGCCCAGCCGGACCGCGGTCAGCGGGAACGCGTACGCGGAGACGCCGTTGTCGGGGCGGGCGCGTGCGGGCGCCTGGACACCGGCGGTGCCGGCGGTGACCGCGCCGGCGGTGAGCGCGCCGCTCTTGAGGACGGTCCGGCGGGACAGGGGCGGGAGATTCATGCGGGCGCCTTTCTCCGGATGCGGTCAATCCATAGATATGCGTCAATACTCGGGCCGGGACTCCGCCCCCGGGGTGCAGCGGTAGGGGAGGTCGGCGCATGGGGGCTGCCGGCCCGGCGAGGATCAGGTGAAGGTCAGCGTTCCTGACGAAAACGTTTTCGGCAAGATGTTCGGCAGGTTACAGAAATTGAGCCATCTGAAGCTGACTGCCTCGTGGTCGCGGGACCGGAATACCGAAAATAGTTTCGGTCCGAGGGCGCCCCGGGCCGCGCTGATGGAAGCCTCATCGAGATCCGGCTATCTCATCTATGATCGGGCCGGCCGACAGGAGGTTCACCGTGAGTCGCGTGGCCGTGCGTTAGTCCGCCATCGTCGCCGCGAGCGTGCTGGCCGTCGCGGTGCTGGCTCCGCTGCCCGCGTATGCCCACGGCGGGCTCGTGAGTTCGACCCCGCCGCAGGGCGCGACTGTGGACTCGCCGGTCGAGGCGGTGACGCTGGCGTTCACCGAGAAGCCCGCACCGTACGCCTTCTTCGCCGTGCTCGCGCCGAACGGAACCCGCGTCGACCGGCCCTGGTCGCACGCGGAGCCGTTCCGCCTGGAGCGGCCGGTCAAGGAATTCCAGCTGGTGGACGGCCAGTGGCAGCCACGGGAGTTCCACGCGGGATTCCCGGCCCGGGTGCCGGTGACGCATTGGCCGCAGCGCGGGCGGTACGTGATCCGCTATCAGAGCGTGGCCTCGGACGGCGAGGCGGTCGCGGGGGAGGTCGGCTTCACCTACGGCGGCGCGGTGACGGCGGCCCCGCCGGGCTGGCAAGCGCCGACGGACGGCCCGAGCGCGGAGTTGCTGGCCGCCGCGGGCACCGCGCCCGGCGGCACCGCGCCGGGAGCGAGTGCCGCCGCCGCGCCGGCGACCGACGACAAGGGACCGTGGCCCTGGCTCGTGCCGGTCCTGCTGGTGGTCGCCGCCGCGGGGTCGATCGCCCTGGTGGTCACGGGCCGCCGAGCGCGCAGTTGATCAGTCGCGGCTCGAGGTGGCCAGCTCCCTCGGTGCCGGTTCCGGCTCGACCGCCTCGGACCGCACGCGGTTCGGCCACCAGAACCGGTCGGCGAGCAGGAACGCCAGCGCCGGCACCAGGACCGTCCGCACGAGCAGCGTGTCGAGCAGCACGCCGATGCATACGATGACGCCGATCTGGGTCAGCAGGATCAGCGGCAGCACGCCGAGGACGGCGAAGACCGCGGCGAGCAGCACGCCCGCGCTGGTGATGACCCCGCCGGTGACCCGCAGGGCGGAGAGCATCCCGTCGCGGGTGCCCGTCCGGCGCGCGTCCTCGCGGGCCCGGGTGACCAGGAAGATGTTGTAGTCGACGCCGAGGGCCACCAGGAACACGAACGCGAGCAGGATGACGCCGCTGTCCAGGGCGGGGAAACCGAGCACGTGGTCGAAGAGCAGCCACGCCGCGCCGAGGCTGGCGAAGAACGAGGCGATGACGGTCAGCACCAGCAGCAGCGGGGCGAGCAGGCCGCGCAGCAGCAGCACCAGCACGACGGCCACCAGCAACAGGATGATCGGCAGGATCAGCCGCAGGTCCCGCCCGTTGGCCTCGGCCTCGTCGTACGTCGCGGCGACGCTGCCACCCACCACCGCCCCGCGCGGCGCGCTCGCACCGTCGACGGCCGGCGGGGCCGAGGCGGGAACCGCGGCGACCGCGGCGCGCAGCGCCTCCACCGCCCGGTCGGACGCGGCGGTGCCCGGCTCGGCCTCCAGCACCACGTCGACCTGGGCGACGGCCGCCCCGGCGCTGCCGGGCCGCGCCGACGCGACGCCCGCAACCGCGGTCGCGGCCCGGGTGACCGCGTCCACCGCGGCCGGGTTGGTGAGCACGGCGACCGGCTGGGTGGTGCCGGCGGGGAACGCCTTCGCGAGGGTCTGCGCCCCGGCGACCGCCTCCGGCTCGACCCGGAACTGCTCGGTCTCCGACAGGCCGGTGCGGATGCCCAGGCCGCCGAGGGCCAGGCCGCCCAGCAGCAGCGTCGACAGGACCGCGACGGCCACCGGCCGGCGCACGACGCCGGCGCCGAGCCGGCCCCACAGCCGGCCCTCGCGTGCCTCGCTGCCGGCGTGCGGGACGAAGGGCCAGAACAGGCCCCGGCCGAGCAGCACGAGCGCGGCGGGGAGCACCAGCAGGGCCGACAGCATGGCGAACACGACGCCGGTCGCGCACGCCACCGCGAGCGCCCGGTTGTTCTCCTGCTCGGACAGCAGCAGCGTCAGCACGCCGAGCACCACGGTCGAACCGCTGGCCAGGATGGGTTCCGCGGTCCGGCGCAGCGCGGCGCGCATCGCGGCGAAGCGGTCGGGTTCGCGGCGCAACTCCTCGCGGTAGCGCGCGATGAGCAGCAGGGCGTAGTCGGTGGCGGCGCCGAAGACGAGCACGCTGGCGATGCCGGTGACGGCACCCTCCTGCAGGTTGATGCCGACGGCGGGCACGATCGTGTCGATCGCGCGCAGCGTCAACTGCTCGGTCGCCGCGACGACCAGCAGCGGGACGATCCACAGGAACGGGCTGCGGTAGGTGATGAGCAGCAGCAACGCCACCACGCCGGCGGTCACCAGCAGCAGCGTGGTGTCCGCGCCCTCGAAGACCTTGGTCAGATCCGCGGTGAACGCCGGTCCGCCGGTCACCTGGACGGTCAGGCCCGCCGCGGTGCCGTCCAGCGCCGTGCGCACCTGGTCGACCGTGTCGGCGACCTGCTGCTGCCCGCCGGCGGTGGACAGCGGCACGGCGATCAGCGCGACCTTCCCGTCCGGAGAGAGCTGCGGGGGTGCGACCCGGCCGCCGGCCGCGAACCGGCTCAGCTGCCGCGACCGCGCGGTGAGCGCGTCACGGTCGGCGGGGGTGAGCGGCCCGCCGTCGACCCGGCCGGCGACGACGAGGGCCGGCTGCACGTCGCTGGACGGCAACTGCTCCCGCAGCCGCTCGGCCTGGGTGGACTGCCACTGCACCGACAGCCCGGTCGACGACACGGGTGCCGGGTTGCCGGGCTTGGGCAGCCCGAAGACGGCGACGCCGAGGACGATCGCGGCGACCACGGTGAGCCACGCGGCCAGTCGGCCGCCGGCTACGCGGGTGAACAGTGACATCGTTTCCTCACGGGGGGTCTCAGCGGGCTCGGGAGATATCTCGACAACCAAGGTATCTCGATGACCGAGATTATCGCCCGTTGAGTTAAGCTGCAAGCCGGATGGAGGGAGCACCGAGGGACGTGGCAGGTCACGGCATGTACCGGCGGCGCGACACGCGCCGCGACCAGTTGATCGCCGAGATCGCCAACGACCTCCGGCGCTACGCGGCCGACGCCCAGCAGGTCGGCCACGCCTTCGCGGGTCTGCACGGGCTGGGGCCGACGGACCTGCAGGCCCTGATCGCGGTCATGGACGCGGAGCTGACCGGCGACCCGACCACCCCCGGCCGGATCGGGGAGCAGCTCAACCTCTCCTCCGGATCGGTCACCGCCCTGATCGACCGGCTGGAACACGCCGGCCACATCCGCCGCGACCGCGACACCGCCGACCGGCGCAAGATCCTGCTCCGGTACGCCGACCGGGGCGCCGCCGTCGCCATGGAGTTCTTCAGGCCGCTCGGGCGCCGCACCGACGCGGTGATGGCGGACTTCACCGACGACGAGCTGGAGATCGTCTACCGGTTCATGACGGCGATGAGCGAGTCGGTGCGGCAGCACCGCGACGCCGTGCGCGCCGAGTCGCCCCGGCGCGGCCCCGCCATCTGAGGACGTCGTCAGCGGCCTCGATCTCGGGGGAGCGGCCGGCGCGGCGTACGTCTGCCCGTCCTGTTCGGACACCGTGATGGTCGGCTATGGTGGCCGCGTGAAACCGCCGGCGGACGGCAGCAGGCGGCGTCCTTCGCCGGCAACCGAGGTCGGCGAGGAGCCCACGGCGGCCGCCGGACGACCCGGTGTGCTCGTCGAGCTGATGCTTCTGCTGCTCTGGTTCCTGCTCTTCACGCGCCTCGACGCCGCCGTAGGCAAGGACTTCGCGGCCGCCGCCGCCAACGCGCTGGCCCTGCAGGCCACGGAACGCGCGGTCCACCTCGACATCGAGCTGAGCGCGAACGGCTGGCTGGCCGGGAATCCGGTCCTCGGCCACCTGGCGGTGTATCTGTACCGGCTGTACTACGTGGTGGTCCTCGCCGTGCTGCTGTGGGTGTTCATCCGGCATGCCGGTGTCTACCGCCAGGTCCGCCGGACGATGGTCGCGATGATGGTCCTCGTCCTGCCGGTCTACTGGGCGGCGCCGATGTCACCGCCGCGTTTCGCTCTGCCGGGCGCCGTCGACATCGTTGCCAGGTACGACATCCTCGACCAGGACTCCCGGGACGGCTGGACGAATCCCAGTCACCACACGGCCATGCCCAGCCTGCACGTGGGCTGGGCACTGTGGTGCGCGTACGCGGTGTGGTTCGCGCTGCGGGGCAGGCATCCGCGCCTGGCGCTGTTGTCCTGGTTGTTCCCGCTGCTGATGGCGGCGGACGTGCTCGCAACGGGGAATCACTACGTCCTCGACATCGTGGGCAGCCTCGTGTTGCTGGCCGCATCCGTCGGCGCCGCGTCGGTGTGGGGCCGCCTCGCCGCACGCCGGGGCCGCGTCAGCTTCTGGCACTGATCCCAGAGCGATGTTCTCGCCGATCCAGGACCGGGCCTGGTCCCGCGGGTCCGCCAGGGCCGATCGCGCGGTCCTGGGTGTCGGCCGGAGGATCGTCCAGCCACTCATCCCACACGGGCCATGAGTCCATCGAATGATCCTCACACGCCGCATCCACGGACAGCGGGCGGCGACCGTCGGCGATCGCCGGGTGACGGCGGGTTCAATAAGTCATTTGCCATATCCAGGTCGCGTATCGCCGTTGCTAGCTTTCCTGGCGGCGCCGGCCCGCCGGCGTATGCGCGGACGGATTGACCCTTTGTCGAACGGAGACGGTTGTGAAGTACCACAAGTTCAGTGCCGTCGGCACCCTGGTGGCGGCGACTCTGGCCCTGACCGGATGCGGGCTGACGGCCGATCCCGTGGCAGAGCCCGCCAACGGCGGCAAGGCCCCTGCGGAGCGCGCTCCCGCGGTCAAGATGGAGGCCGTCGACGCCTGCAAGCTCCTGAGCGCTGCCGAGTTGCGGAAGACCTTCGGCAAGGCCGAATACAAACCGGTCGGGGATTCGAGAACGGTGGGCGAGCCGGTCCATCTGACGAATTCAAGCTGCATGTTCGTGGCCCAGGACGACGCCACCCCGTTCAACGTGTACGTGATCGTGCAGCAGTACGACACCGCCAAGAGCGCCGACGATCTCGGAGGCGACGGCACCAGGCCGGTCGGCGGGGTGGGCGAGGCCGCGGTCTCCGTCGAGGCCGCCGCGGAGACCGGCCCCGCCGGCCCTCCCACCACCCAGGTTCGGTTCGTCGCCGCCAACATGCTGGTCAACGTGTCGAAGGTCTACGACGCCGATCGGCCTCCGGGCGACCCGGCCGCCGACGTCACCCGCGTCGTCGAACTCGCCAAGAAGGTGGCCTCCCGGCTCTGACGGTGCCCGCGCACCTCGCGGGGACAGGTTGCTGTCGGTCGCGGTGATGTTCGTTCTCGGCGAGCGGACCATCACGCCCGAGGCCGACGTCGCCAGGGTGGTCACGCCGGCCAAGCACTCGCTCGCGAGGTTGGGACCGGGCGTTGCCGGGTTGTGGGGTCGACGGGCGGGCCGGGCCGGCCGGCGTGGTGCGTGGCCGGCCCGGGTTGCCGGGTCTGTGGGGTCGGGGTTATCGCTGGCGGGTGAGCAGGCCGGGGCGGTAGGGCAGGAGGCCGTAGTCGCCGCCGGAGTTGGGTGAGCGGCCTTGGTAGAGCAGTTGCAGGTTGCAGGGGTCGATGGTGAAGGTCTGGTCGGCGGTGGTGCGGATCAGTTCGCCGTGGCTGATGTCGTTGGTCCAGGTGGCGCCGCTGTTGGCTTTGCCGGCGAAGGGGTTGTTTTCGGTGGCGGCTTGCGGGGTCCAGGTGCCGTTGAGGCTGGTGGCGGTGAAGGAGCGGAAGTAGCGGCCTTGGCTGCCGATGGCTTCGACGATCATGAGGTATTGGTTCTGGCCTTGGATTTTGTAGACCTGGGGGGCTTCGAACAGGTTGTTTGTCGAGTCGCTCATGATGGTGGTGTAGGAGGAGCCGAAGCTGCTGGGGAAGTTGGCGAGGGGCATGCTGGTTCGGTAGATCTTGCCGTTGTCGCCGGCGAAGAACAGGTACATGTTCTGGTTGTCGGCGATGAGGGTCTGGTCGATGGGTCCGGTGCCGGAGCCGGTGATGCTGCCGGTGAACAGTGGTTGTGCGGTTGACCAGCCGTTGGCGTTGGTGGGGTCGGTGGAGGTTTTGTAGGAGAAGGCGGTCGGGCCCCATTGGTAGGCGAGGATCCAGATGTTTTTCGGTGCGAGGTAGAACAGGGTGGGTGCGACGGTGCCCTGGTTCATGGCGTTTTGGCTGGCTGAGGCCATGTCGGACCAGTTGGTGAAGGGGCTGAAGTTCATCGAGCCCCAGTTCGAGCCGTTGTCGTGGGTGGTGGCGTAGACCAGGTGCCGGCCGTTGTAGGGCACGGTGGTGAAGTCTTTGAGTGACGCCCAGCCCGACCTCGGGGTGGCGAGTGCACCCGTGGATGTCCACCGGTACGACGACGGAAGAGTGCACGTCGCCGGTGGGGTGGTCGGCGGGGTCGTGGGTCCCGTCGTGGGGGTGGTGGTCGGCGGGGTTGTCGGTGTGGTGTCGCCGGTGCACGCCACGCCGTTCAGGGCGAAGCTCGTCGGTGACGGGTTGCTGCCGGTCCACGAACCGTTGAATCCGAACGACACCGTGCCGTTCGTCGCGACCGCGCCGTTGTAGCCGGCGTTCGTCGCGGTCACCGCCGATCCGCTCTGCGTCAACGAGGTGTTCCACGCCTGAGTGACCGTCTGGCCCGCGCCGTAGGACCAGGTCAGGGTCCAGCCGGTCAGGGGGTCGCCGAGGTTGGTGATGGTGACGGCGGCGCCGAAGCCGCCCTGCCACTGCGACGACACGGCATAGTTCACCGAACAGCCCGCGGCCGCGGCGCCCGCCGGCAACGCGACGGCGACCGCCGCCGAGGCCAGCACGACACCGACCGGCACCAGGGCGGCCAGGGTTCTGGTCTTCTTCATGGATCTCTTCTCCCGTCAGGCGCAGATCAAGGTCGGTACGCCGTTCGCGGTCACGGTGGCGCTCACTTGTAGCCGGCCGCGACGACGGCGGCCTGGACGGCGTTCTCGGTGGCGTCGCTCGGATATCCGGCGACCATGGCGCCCTCGTAGAAGGTGCCGACGCTGATGTTGGTGTTGTCGATGCAGCAGTCGCCGCCGCTGCCGAGGATGATCGCGCCCTGCTTCCTCATCGGGCTGTAGCCCGGCGGAAGCGAGCCGTCCCAGAGCGTGGCGAGCGCGCCGGACTGGGCGTTGCTGCCCTTGATGGCGAACCGCGAGGTGCCGTTGTTCTTCAGGGTGGCGGTGACGAACCTGCTGGTGAAGGCGCGCTGGTTGGGGTTCCAGGTTCTGCTCCCGCCGGGGTAGAGCCCGTACTCGAGGTCGGCCTGTACCCACGGGCCGGAACCGGAGCAGCCACCGAACCAGCAACTCGTACCGAAGTAGATGGCATCCATCGCACCCGCACCGTCGGCCCGGCGGGTCGTCTCGCTGTTGCCGTAGTCGAAGCAGCAGCCGCCGTTGACGTGCGTGCCGCTGGTGACCATGTACATGCCCTCGGGGGCGCTGCCGGTCGGGATGCCGGTCGCCGATCCGTTGCGCCAGTAGCTGTTGCCGGCGTTGATGTAGAGCGAGTAGGCCTTGCTGCCGCCGACCGTGACCGACTCTCGAGTGGCGCCCGCCGCGGTGTCGGCGCCGCCGATGCCGCCGGGGCCCTGATAGCCGAGGTTGTTCCCGCGCCCCGACTGGTCGTAGATGATCGTGATGACGCATGACGTGCCGGAGCAGAACGCGTCCTGCGTCGACGCGTTCGCCGCGCCGCCCCGGCTCACCACGCCGATGTCGCGGGTGGTGTTGTCCGAGGAGCGGCGCACCTGGTAGAGGGCGCCGGTGTAGGCGGCGAGCAGGGCCCGGGTGGTGCTGTGCGCGGCCACGCACGGCGTGCCGCCGGCGGCGTACAGGTCGCAGGGCAGGCCGGTGGCGGGCGGGCTGCTGGAGGCCGTCGGGGTCGGTGTGGTCGTCGCGGTCGCGCCGGTGCAGGCCGTACCGTTGAGGACGAACGCGGAAGGCACCGGATTGCTGGAGGTCCAGGAGCCGTTGAACCCGAACGACGCGGTGCCGCCGGTGGCGATGCTCCCGTTGTAGCTCGCGTTGGCGACGGTGACCTGCGAGCCGGACTGGCTCACCGAGCCGTTCCACAGCTGGGCCACCGTCTGGCCCGCCGCGAACGACCACGACAGCTGCCAGCCGGTGACCGCGTCGCCGAGGTTGGTCACGGCCACCGACGCGCCGAACCCGCCCTGCCACGAACTCGTGATCGCGTAGTCGACCCGGCAACCCGTCGCGGCCTGCGCCGACGTCGCGGTCGCCACCAGGCCGGCCGCGCCCGCCAGCACCACGCCGAGCAAGAAGGCTTTGATCTTCATGAGGCCCTCCCTGGGCGAGGCACCCGGCGACGATCATCAATTGCGACGCAGGCGTGGGGAAAAGATGCCAGGAACGTTACGGGAGCGCTCCCACGAATTCAAGAATGTGAATTGATAATCCGTCACTCGAACCTCATAACAGCTTTTCAGTAATCAATTCACGAATGGTGCTTCGCTGAGGCGCATTCGGATCGGGCAAACGGGCGCCGGGACCGGCGGACGATCAGACGGGATCAGGCCGCCGCGTCATGCGGGTGGCGCCGCCGCATGAGGTACCAGGTGATCCAGCCGGCGCCGATGATGAAGCCGAAGCTGACGACGCGGGAGAGCACGACGGCGGCGACCGCGGTGGCGGTATCGACGCCGCCGGCGACGAGGCCGAGCAGCGAACCCCGGCAGCGTCCGGCCTCACGGAGAGCCGTCCAGGACCTGGCGGACGGCCGCGACGATCGCGGACCGTTCGGCGCCGAAGGCCCGCGCCCGCTGCACGAACTCCTCCGCGGCGCGCAGGAGCGCGGGGGAGTCCTCGGCCCGGGGCGGTGGAATGTCGGTGACCCGGGTGCCGCGCCCCCGCCGCGACTCCACCAGCCCGGCCGCCTCCAACTCCCGATAGGTACGCGCGACCGTGCCGACGGCCAGGCCGAGGTCGCCCGCGATCTGCCGCAGCGGAGGCAGCCGCTGACCGCCGGCGAGCGTGCCGTCGTGGATCAATGCGGCGAGTTGCCGGCGCAGCTGCTCGTAGGGCGGCGTCGGATCCGTGGACCGCACCGTGAGCACCGGAAATTCGGTCATGTTGTGCCACCTTTGGCATGCCCTTCTGGCCCTTGCTTCGCTGCGGTGCAGTCGGTCATGCCGTGCCACCTGGCGCCGGGCGCGCCGACGGCAGGACCAGGTAGGCGCCGCACCAGGCGGCCGCCACGAAGGCCGCGAGCGCGAGCGCCGACAGCGCCGGTCCCGCCGAGGCCCACGACGGCTCACCGCAGACGCCGGCGAGCGAGACCATCGCCATGCCGGCCGCCGCGGCGACGCCCATCAGGGGCACCAGCACGATCACGCCGGCCGCGGCCGTGACAACCTCGGCGGACCGCCGCCGCGAGACGTCATCGACGTGGAAGACATCGGTCGACCGGGGGCGTCGCACGACGCGGCGCAGCGCGAGACCGGCCAGCGTCAGTCCGCCGAGAACCACGAAGAGGCCGGGAACGGTGTAGTACGCGCCGGGCCAGAGCCATTCGGGCACGGGCAGGACCTCGCCCGCGCCGCACCCTGACCGCCGGCTCGTCGCATTCCACCCCCGCGCTGCGCCCTCCATCGTGGTGAAGGTCGCCAGCGCGAAGAGGACGACGGCCGCGACGGACACCAGCACGCCGAGCGTCGGCGGCACGTAGTCGAGGTAGCGGCGGATCCGTAGCTCGGCGCGGCGCACCTGCCCCGCCTGCGCGGGAGTCCACAGCTCCCCGGCGAACGCCCCGGCGAGCACGCCGCCGACGAACACCGGCGCCGCGATCATCGCTCCGCGTACCGATTCACTCGCCGCGATCGCGACGGCGGCACCGGCGGCGCCGGCGAGCAGGCCCGCCCACCGCCACCGGTCGGCCCGGGCCACCGCGCGGCCGTCCGCGTTCGTCGGCGGGCGAACCGGCACACCGTCGTCGTCCCAGCCGGCGGACCCCGGAGCGACCGGCAGGCGCAGCGGCCAATGAAGCCTGATCAGGATCAGCGCGCCGGTGGTCAGCGTGAGCATCACCGCGATCGTCACCGTCAGAAAAGGTACGTACCACACTGCCGAGGCCTCCTTGTGTCATGTACTTGATACAAGGAGGCCTCGGCTTGTGTCAATACAGGTCGGTTCCGAGCTAGGCGTACGTCTCGAACTCGGCGACCGTCGGCGTGCCGGTCGAACTGGAGATCCTGAAGGTGATCTTCTTCAGCGAGGTGGACGGGAACGTGATGGTGCGTGCCCCGCTGCCCGAGGCCAGCACGCCGCCGGTGTCGGCGTTGAGGACCTGCCACGACCCGATGTTGCCCGCGGAGCCCGACGCCTCGCGGATGATGATCGAGGACACCGCGGTGGCCGAGCTCCACTTGATCGAGATGTCACCGGTCGAACCCGCCGGCGACCAGTGGGTGCCCAGGTTGCCGTCCCGCACGTCGCCGTAGCTCGTCCCGCTGGCCTTGCTCGAGCCGTCGGAGCCGGCGCCGATGCTCAGGTTGGTTCCGCTCGGCGGGTTCGGGCTGGTGGTGGGGCTCGTCGGCGGGCTGCTGGGGGTGGTCGGCGTCGGCGAGGTGGTCGGCGGTGTCGCCGTCGGGGTCTGCGCCGAGCAGTTGCCGTTCGACACCTGCATGCCCGTGCCGGCGCCGGCGGTGGCGGCGACGATCTGCGGAACGCAGTTTGCCGGGTCGAGCTGGTAGGCGTACGGGATGCTGATCGAGGTGTTTGACGTCGGGTTCGGGCCGGCCGGGTGGTTGTCGCTCGACGGCGCCGACCAGGTGACGTTGTCGAAGATGTTGCCGCTGACCTGCCAGTAGCCGGGCAGGTCGGTGTAGAAGGTGCCGAGTACGTCCGCGGAGTCCTTGAAGTAGTTGTTGTCGACCTTGGCCTTGCCGCCGGCCCGCGGGTTGATGCCGGACTTGGTGAGGTTCGCGTAGTAGTTGTTGTAGATGTGGGCGGTCGCGCCCCGTAGCAGGGGCGTGCGGGACTCGATGTTCGAGTACAGGTTGTGGTGGAAGGTCACGGGGCCGTTGGCGAGGTCGCTGTCGCTGGACCCGATGAGCCCGCCGCGGCCGGAGTTGCGCAGCGTGTTGTAAGAAACCGTCACGTAGTTCGTGGAGGCCTTCATGTCGATGAGCGAGTCGTAGCCCTCGTCCTCGCCGCCCGACGCGAGCAGGCTGTTGTGGTCGATCCACACATTGTGGACGCTGCTCTCCATGCTGATGGCGTCGCCGCCGTTGGAGGTGGGCGAGCCCGACTTCTTGACGTTCCGGACGGTCACGTTCTGGACGATGATGTTCGACGCGCTGCGCAGGTGGATGCCGAGCTGGTCGAACACCGCGCCGCCGCCCACCCCGACGATCGTGACGTTGCTGACCTCCTTGATCTCGATCACGCCGGCGGCGGTGTTGCAGCTGCTGCCCGACACCTTGGTCGTGTTGCCGTGGTTGATGGTGCCCTCGACCTGGATGATGATCGGGGTGCTGCTGCTGGCCCGGCTGCACAGGGCGGTGTGAATCGCGGTCCCGGTGGTGGCCCGCACGGTCTGCCCGCCGGCGCCGCCGGTGGTCCCGCCGTTCTGGGTCGCGTAACCGGTGACGCCGCCGGTCGCCGCCGACGCCTGTGACATCGGCAGCGCCACACAGATCGCGCCTCCGGCGGCCGCCGTTGCCAGCGCCGCCAGGAGTCGCCATGCGACTGATCGCCTCATCTTCGCCTCGCCTTCATCTACGGATGGGTGTCGTCATTTCGGCGGCGGTAGAGGCTTCGGCGTCGTGCGATGCGGAAGCCGGAAACCGGGCGGCCCGGCCAGTCTTTGCCGTAACCGGACCGAAACATCGATCGATGTCAGTCTAGGAAAGCGCTTACCTATGCTCAATAGCTGACGTGTGCAGGTTGTTTGCAGGATTTCCGGTACGGTCGCGGCATGAGTCCGGGAAATTCAATCCCGGCCAGAAGCTGTACGCCGCCACCGCCACCGGAGCGGTCCTCGTGATGATCGGCACCGGGCTCATCCTGTGGTTCCCGAAGCTGACGCCGCTGTTCATCCGCACCGGTGCCACCTTCGTCCACGACTGGCTGGCCCTGCTGCTGGGCGCCCTGGTCTGCGGCCACATCTGGATGGCCTCCAACGACCCCGAGGCGCGCCGCGGGCTGCGTACCGGATTGGTGTCCCGGTCCTGGGCCCGGCGCCATCACACCCGCTGGGAGAGGGAGGACCACGACGCCGGGTGACCGACTCAGCCAGGACCTGTTCAACGACGACCCGGACACCTCCCCGCCGCCGGCGGCCGTCGCCGCCTGGGCCGAGACCATGCCGCACCTCGCCGAACTCGCCACCGCCGTCACCCACGACGGCGCACTCGGCGGCTGCGACGACGACGGCGAGTTCCCGTTCGCGCTCGACCTGCTGCCGGAGGGCCTCGAAAGGCGGCGCCTCGGCGATGCGTGACATAGGGGTGGCGACGGGCACAGACTGTCCCCTGTGATCGACAAGGGCGGGCCGGGGCACCACGACACTGCGTCGATCCTTCGCTTCCTCACCGAGCTGATCGCGTGGGTCGGCACCGGGTGGGCACTCTGGCCGCACTCGCCGGTCCTGGCGATCGCCGCAGTGGCGCTGCTGATCGGGCTGCCCACGATCTTCGGTACGCAGGGCGACAAGCCCGGCGGCGTGATCGTCGCGGTGCCCGGCGTCGTGACCGTGCTGCTGGTGCTGCTGCAGATCGTGGCCGCCGCGGTCGCGGCCTGGGTGGCCTGGCCGTGGTGGGTCGCGGTGCCGGTGACGGTGCTCTGCCTGGTCGTGCCGTTCACGGAGCTGCCGCGCTGGCGGAGGCTGCTGAGCACGCCGGTCTCCACATCGCAGCGGTGAGGGCCGCGGAGCCGGGCCTGACTCCGGCGCGGGCCGGGTCGCCGCCCGCGCGTCCCCGCCGCGCCGACACAACGTTGAATGTCGTCCTAGTTGACGTTCGACCGGTCCGAAGCTGAGGCTGGCAAACCCGGGACCGGGGAATTTGCCTGGTCAGAGGGCTTCGGCGGCGCGCGAGCCGGGCACGGGCAGAGGGGATCTGCCCCGTTAGGCTGTGCGCGCCCGGCTGTATTGACGACTTCGGATGCACGGGGGACCGATGTTCGATGCTCGAGTCGTGGCCGATCCGCGCGCCGCCGCCGATGTGCCCGGCGGGACGAACCCCGTCGACGCGTTCGGCCGGCCGCTCGGTTCGCTGAGGATCTCGCTGACCGATCAGTGCAACCTGCGCTGCCGGTACTGCATGCCGGAGGCGGAGTACGCCTGGCTCCCGCGGCGAGACCTGCTCACGTTCGACGAGATCGTGCGGCTCGCCGAGGCGTTCGTGTCGCTCGGGGTGGACCGGGTGCGGCTGACCGGCGGCGAGCCGTTGCTGCGGGCGGGCGCGGCCGACCTCGTACGGCGGCTCGCCGACCTCACCGGCGTCGCGGACCTCGCGATGACCACCAATGGGGTGTTGCTCGCGCGGCACGCGGAATCGCTGCGTGACGCCGGTCTGCGGCGGGTCACCGTCAGCCTGGACACGCTGCGCCCGGACCGGTTCCGGACGATCTCCCAGCGCGGCACGCACCACGAGGTGCTGGCCGGGATCGCGGCAGCGGCGGCCGCGGGCCTCGGGGGCATGAAGATCGACACGGTGGTCATGCGGGGGGTCAACGACGACGAACTTGTCGATCTCCTCGAATTCGGCCGCACCGTGCCGGCGGAGGTCCGCTTCATCGAGTACATGGACGTGGGCGGCGCCACCGGCTGGTCACCGAAGCTCGTGTACACCCGCGAGGAGATCCTGGCCACGCTGGCCGCGCACTACGGCCCGATCGCCGCGCCGGCTCGAACGGGCCCGGCGCCGGCCGACCGGTTCGTCCTGCCGGACGGCAGCGTGTTCGGGATCGTCTCGAGCACCACCCAGCCGTTCTGCGCCTCCTGCGACCGCAGCCGGCTCACCGCGGACGGGATCTGGCTGCGCTGCCTCTACGCGATGTCCGGCATGGACCTGCGTACGCCGCTGCGCGCCGGCGCCGGCCCGGCCGAACTCCGTGACCTCATCGCAGGCGTCTGGCGGCAGCGCCGGGACCGCGGCGCCGAAGATCGGCTGGGCACCCGCTCGCCCGACAAGGTGTTCGTCAGCCTCCAGAGCCTGAAACGCGATCCCCACCTCGAGATGCACACCCGCGGCGGCTGAGACGGTGCCGAACGACACCACCTGGCGCCTCGCGGAGAAGCGCGGTGGCCGCAGCGGCCAATACCAACGCAGGCCCGATCATTGAGGGGGAGTCGCATGCAGGTCCGGGTGCTGTACTTCGGGTACATCCGGGAACGGGTCGCGCACCGGCGCGACGAACTGATGTCGATGCCGGACGGCTCGACGCTCAAGGACGTCCTCGATGTGCTCTGCACCACCTACCCGCGCTTCGGCCCGGCGCGCAGGCTCGTCAAGGTGGCCGTCAACGAGGAGATGGCGCCGTCGGGGCAGACGCTCCGCAACGGCGACGTGATCGCGGTGATCCCGCCCGTGGCCGGCGGATCCGGTCCCTACGTCCGGGTCACGGAGGACCCGTTGAGCCTGGAGCAGGTGGTGGGAGCGGTCGTCGGCCCGGACCGCGGCGGCGTCACCGCGTTCATCGGCTACGTCCGGGGCGATACCGACGGCAAGCCCGTGAGCCGTCTTGAATACGAGGCCTACCGGCCGATGGCCGAGCAGAGCTTCGCGGACATCATCGCCCGATGCGAACGGGTCGGCTCCGGCGTGCGGGTCGCGGTGGCGCACCGCCTGGGGCTGCTGGAGGTCGGCGAGGTCGCGGTGGTCATCGCCGCCGCGGCGCCGCACCGCGCCGAGGCGTTCCAGGCGGCCAGGATGTGCGCCGAGCTGATGAAGCAGGAGACCACCATCTGGAAGAAGGAGTACGGCCCGGACGGCGAGGCCTGGGTCGGCGTACCGCAGGAGCTTCAGTTCGACTGATTTGATTGCCGCAAAAGCAATCGGCGGGAATTGCTGCGCCGACTTGACGAAGATGGCGGCGCGAGTGTTTGGCGCACGGGTGTTCCGGCTGTCCGGCGTTGACCCGTATCGACGGCTCGGTAATGATTTCTCAGGTATTCGGGCCGTTGTTTCGCACCGATTCCATCCCGCCCTGGGAGGGCGTTTCATTTCTGGGAGTGCGCCGATCGCCTCCCTGGCCCCGGATTTGAGCTGCCGGCCAACAATCAAAGGTAGGACGCCGTCATGCACTTTCCATTCATGGATACCATCGCCGGTCACGTCACCACCTATGACGAGAGTCGTGGGGTGTTCGAGCTGGAGACGAGCGCGGGTGACACCTATGCGGTGCACCTGACCCCGGACCTCGCCGCCGAGATGCTGCGCAACCTCGACGAACCCTACGTCGACGCCTGCACGCACCTGCCGCAGATGCTCACCGAGGGCCGTCACCTGTTCGTCTACGGCACCTTCTACCCGGAGGGTGACGGCTACACCTTCGAGGCGAAGCGCATCGTCTTCAACGGACGCGCGGCCGGCGAGTTCAGCTTCGAGAACCGCACCTGGTGGACCAACCAGCTGGACTCGCTGGCGGGCTTCTACCGCAAGGCGCAATTCGGCACCGGGACCATCGACTTCCGGGAGTACCGGACCAACATTCGCCTGGGCGGCGAGAAGAGCGACAGCCACGTGCAGGAGACCGACACGATCTCCCGCATGGTCTACGGCATGGCGTCGGCATACCTGCTGACCGGCAGGGACGAATACCTGGAGATCGCCGAGCGCGGCACGCAGTACCTGCGTGATCACATGCGGTTCGTCGATTCCGACAATGACATCGTCTACTGGTACCACGGCGTCAAAATCGACGGCGACTACGAGAAGAAGCTCTTCACCTCGGAATTCGACGACGACTACGACGCCATTCCGATGTACGAGCAGATCTACGCCCTCGCGGGTCCGACGCAGACCTTCCGGATCACCGGTGACCGGCGCATCGCCTCGGACATCGACCACACGATGCGGCTGTTCGAGAACCACTTCCGCGACGTCGAGGGCGGCGGGTACTTCTCGCACATCGACCCGGTGCTGCTCAGCCCCGATCACGAGTCGCTCGGCGCGAACCGCGCGCGCAAGAACTGGAATTCGGTCGGCGATCACGCGCCGGCCTATCTGATCAACGCGTACCTCGCCACCGGCGAGGAGAAGTACCGGGAGATGCTCGAGCGCACCTTCGACACCATCATGGAGCGTTTCCCGGACTACGACTACAGCCCGTTCGTCAACGAGCGCTTCTTCACGGACTGGTCGCACGACCTGGAGCACACCTGGCAGGGCGACCGTGCGGTGGTCGGTCACAATCTGAAGATCGCCTGGAACCTCATGCGGATGAACTCGGTCACCCCGAAGGACGGCTACCGGGAGCTGGCCGAGAAGATCGCGAAGATCATGCCGGCGGTCGGCAGCGACCGTCAGCGTGGCGGCTGGTACGACGTCGTGGACCGCACGCTCAAGCCGGGCCAGGAGTGGCACCGGTTCGCCTGGCACGACCGCAAGGCCTGGTGGCAGCAGGAGCAGGCGATCCTCGCCTACCTGATCCTCGCCGGGACGGTCGGCGGCGAGCAGAACCTCGCGGAGGCGCGCCAGGCGGCGGCCTTCTACAACGCCTTCTTCCTCGACCACGACGAGGGCGCGGTCTACTTCAACGTGCTGGCCAGCGGCATGCCGTACCTGCTCGGTACCGAGCGGCTCAAGGGCAGCCACTCGATGAGCATGTACCACTCCGCGGAGCTGTGCTACCTCGCCACCACGTACACGTCGCTGCTGCTGACCGGGCAGTCGCTGGACCTCTATTTCAAGCCTCGCCCGGACGCGCACCGGGTGCTGCGGGTGGCGCCGGACATGCTCCCGGCCGGGAGCTTCCGGCTGGAGAAGGTCGAGATCGACGGCAAGCCGTACGAGGTCTTCGACGCGCAGAACGCCACCGTCGACCTGCCGATCTCCACGGAGTCGCTGTCGGTCAAGGTCACCCTCGTACCGACCCGCCGCGGTCAGGAAGGCTGAGATTCCGATGGAAATCGGTAAACGCCAAGCAGGAGACACCCTCATCCTCAGCCTGTCCGGAGATCTCGACGGCCGGATCGCGCCGGAGACGCAGCGCGAGATCCTGGAGGCGCTCCCGCCCGGCGGGCAGGTCCTGCTGGACCTCGGCGGGCTCGGGCTGGTCACCAGCGCCGGGCTGCGCACGATGCTGCAGATCTACCGGCGGGCACAGATCGTGGACACGAACGTCACCCTCGTCGGGCTCTCCACCCAGCTGCGCAACATCCTGACCGCCACCGGGTTCCTGTCGTTCTTCACCGTCGACGAGAGCGTCGAGCAGTGCCTGGTCCGGCTCGGCGAGCCGGTCGGACAGCGGGGAGGTGCCGAGTGACCGCCGCGATCGAGGCCGGCCGCATCGACTCGTTCCCCACCCAGCAGGTCAACGGCTACGACGTACGTCCGGGGCGCACCGAGCCGTTCGGGGCGACGGTTGTCCCCGGCGGCGGGGTCAACTTCTCGATCTACTCCAGCTCCGCCCAGGCGGTCACGCTTGTCCTGTTCGAGCAGGGCGCGCAGGAACCCCTCGTGGAGCTGCCGATTCCGTCGCAGTTCCGGATCGGCTCGGTGTGGTCCATGGTCGTCTTCGGCCTGGACTACGAGAACATCGAGTACGGCTACCGGGTCTTCGGCCCCGAGCAGCAGGATTTCCGCGATCGCTTCGACCACAGCCAGATCCTGGCGGACCCGTACGCCCGGGCGTTCTCGGGCCGGGACTCCTGGGGCGAGGTGCCGGACCGCGACAGGCCGTACCCGTACCGGTCCCGGCTGACGTACGAGGACTTCGACTGGGAGGACGACCGGCCGCTGCGGATCGCCTCGACCGACCTGGTCGTCTATGAGCTGCACGTCCGCGGCTTCACCCAGGACCCGTCCTCGGGGGTCGCCCAGCCGGGCACCTACGCCGGCCTGGTGGAGAAGATCCCCTACCTCAAGGAGCTCGGCGTGAACTGCGTCGAGCTGATGCCGGTCTTCGAGTTCGACGAGTTCGAGAACAGCCGCATCAACGAGGCGACCGGTGAACGGCTCTACAACTTCTGGGGCTATTCCACCGTCGGCTTCTACGCCCCGAAGGCGGGCTACGCCGCCACCGGTGCGTTCGGGATGCAGCGCGACGAGTTCAAGAACATGGTCAAGGAATTCCACCGGGCGGGCATCGAGGTGACGCTCGACGTCGTGTTCAACCACACCGCCGAGGGCAACGAGCTCGGGCCGACCATCCACTTCCGCGGGTTGGACAACCGGACGTACTACATGCTCACGCCGGAGGGCTTCTACTACAACTTCAGCGGCACGGGAAACACGCTCAACTGCAACAGCCCGGTGGTCCGCGACTATGTGCTGTCCTGCCTGCGCTTCTGGGCGAGCGAGTACCACATCGACGGCTTCCGGTTCGACCTCGCGGCGATCCTGGGGCGCGGAACCGACGGCGCCCCGCTGGAGAACCCGCCGCTGCTCGAGTCGATGGCCTTCGACCCGGTGCTCACGGACTGCCTGCTCATCGCGGAGGCCTGGGACGCCGGCGGCCTCTACCAGGTCGGCAGCTTCCCCAACTACCGCCGGTGGTCCGAGTGGAACGGCAAGTTCCGCGACACCGTTCGCAAGTTCCTCAAGGGCGACGGCGACGTCGGGGACCTGGCGACCCGCATGGTCGGCTCGCCGGACCTCTACTGGGCCCGGGGCACCTGCTCCTCGATCAATTTCATCACCTGCCACGACGGCTTCAGCCTGGCCGACATGGTCTCGTACAACGACAAGCACAACGAGGCCAACGGCGAGGACAACCGCGACGGGGCCAACGACAACAACAGCTGGAACTGCGGTGCCGAGGGAAAGACCGACGATGCCGAGGTCAACACTCTGCGGCTGCGGCAGATGAAGAACGCCATGGTGCTTCTGCTGACCAGCCAGGGCGTACCCATGATTCTGTCCGGCGACGAGGTGGGCCGTAGTCAGCAGGGCAACAACAACGCCTACTGCCACGACAGCAAGCTGACCTGGATGGATTGGAACCTCGTCGACGAGAACGCCGAGCTGCTCGAGTTCGTGCGCAACCTGATCTCGTTCCGCAAGAGGCACCCGTCGTTGCGCGACGGGCACCATCCCCGGGGCGACGACCCGGTCGGCTGCGGCTATCCGGACGTCAGCTGGCACGGAACGAAGGCCTGGCAACCGGACTGGTCGGAGTCCAGCCGGCTGATCGCGGTGATGCGTAACGGTCACAGCGTGGACGGCGACGACAGCCACGTCTACATCGCGGCGAATTCCCACTGGGCCGCGCACGAGATGCAGCTCCCGGACCTTCCGGAGGGTATGCGCTGGCACCGGTTCGTCGACACCTATGCGCCGGGGCCGCTTGCCACCACCGTCCCCGGCCAGGAGGTGCTCCTGGACAACCAGCACAGCGTCACCCTCGGCCCACGCTCGACCGTGGTCCTGCTGGGGAGCCGTCCGATCGACGCCTGAGTGGCGGACCGCTTCAAGGAAACCGAACTGAGGAGCAACCAGTGTCGTTCAACACCAACCTGATTCGCAACGGCAACACCGTCGTCATCACCCTCGATGGGGAACTGGACGCCTCGACCGCCAGCCACTTCCGCAAGCAGGTCGACGTCGCCGCCGAGGGCGGTGTCGAGCGGCTCGTCCTGGACATGGCCAACCTGACCTACCTGTC
This sequence comes from Actinoplanes sp. NPDC026623, assembly GCF_040638275.1. Lineage (NCBI taxonomy): Bacteria > Bacillati > Actinomycetota > Actinomycetes > Micromonosporales > Micromonosporaceae > Actinoplanes > Actinoplanes sp. NPDC026623. The sequence goes on from NZ_JBEZXZ010000062.1 coordinate 32,863, forward strand.
CTCGGCCGGCCTGCGTGGCCTGGTCTTCGCCCGGCAGAAGATGGACGACGGCGTCAGCATCATCCTCGTGCAGGCGAGCGACGAGGTCGAGCGCACCATCCGGATGGTCGGCTTTCACCACAGCGTCGACTTCGCCGATCAGGTACCCGAGTAGGCGTGGTCCAGCTGACTCTGACGGCGACCACCGGCTCGCTGGACAAGGTCGTCGCGTTCGTCGACGACCTTGCCCGAGCCGGTGGTCTGTCGGCCGTCCACGCCGGCAGGCTGCGGCTGGCGGTTGAGGAGCTGGTCATCAACTCCATCACGCACGGATTCGGAAACTCCCGCGGGCCTTGGAACGAGATCCTGCTCGAGGCCGGCGTCGAACCCTCCGAGGTTTGGCTGCGTGTCAGCGAGGACGCCCCACCGTTCGATCCGACCCGGAGTCACCTGCCGCAGGACCTCGGCAACCCGCTCGGCGAACGTACGCCCGGAGGTCTCGGTCTCTTCCTGGCCCGCCAGGCGGTTGATCGAATGGCCTACGAGTACTCGCAGGGCCGCAATCATGTCACCGTCCACATCCATCGTGGACCGACGCCGGCTGCCGAGCCTGACAGCGGCGATGCACCTGGCGAGAGGTAGTAGGAATGACTGTGCAGTCAGCGTGGTTGGTCAGCATCCGGTCGGCCAACGCGCAGCGTCTCGGCGCCGCCCTGGCCGCCGCCGGCACGGAGGTCCGGCACGTCCAGCCGGAGGACGTGCTGCGGCAGCAGCCGGCACCGTGGGTTCCGGCACCGGATCTTCTGCTGATCAATGCGGGGCTGGACGTCGACCTGGTCAGGCGGCTGGTCATCGCCATCACCCGGTCCGCCAGGCGAAAGCCCGCGGTGGTCGTCTTCGTCGACGCGGAGTTCGCCGAGCTCGAACGGCACGTGCTGGCGGGCACCGACTACATCGTGCCCCCGTACGTGGTCGGCCAGGTCTGCGATCGCCTGGTCACCTCCAGCCTGCGGCAGGCCGTTCGCACGGTGGTCGAGGACAGCACGGCCGCGGACCTGTTGCGCTACGAACGGGAGCTGGCCATCGGGCGGGAGATCCAGATGGGTTTCCTGCCCGACGACCTGCCCGCGCCCGACGGCTGGGACCTGACCGCGTCCTACCGGCCGGCCCGCGAGGTCTCCGGGGACTTCTACGACGCCTTCGAGCTGCTCGGCGGCCGGCGCATCGCGCTGGTCGTCGCCGACGTCTGCGACAAGGGGGTCGGCTCCGCGCTCTTCATGGCCCTGATCCGCACCCTGTTGCGGTATACGGCCGTCTATCTGGACATCGGCGCGCGTTCGGGTGTCAGGACGGGCTTCGGCCTCGCGGGCCTGCGGGAGGCGGAGCGGCGGCGTGACGAGGCCGTGCTGCTCCGCGCGGTCACGGCGACCAACGACTACCTGATGCGCAACCACATGCTGCAGGCCTACTTCGCCACCGTCTTCTTCGCGATCGTCGATCCGACGTCAGGCTCGCTGGTGTACGTCAACTGCGGGCACAACGCACCCCTGCTGCGGCGGGCCGACGGTGCCGTGATCCACCTGGATCCGACCGGCCCGGCCCTGGGCCTGGTGGAAGACCCGCCGTTCGTCCCGGCCCGTGCCGTCGTCCGGGTGGGGGACCTGCTCTTCATCTACACCGACGGCGTGAGTGAGGCGCGCGACGCGCACGGGCGGTTCTTCGGTGAACACCGGATAACCAGCATCGTGTGCGACGGCGCGGTCGACGTCTTCGACCTGGTGGACTGCATCGAGCAGGAACTCGCGTCGCACGCCGGAGCGGCGGATCAGAGCGACGACATCACGATGCTCGCGATCCACCGCCGCCCGGCCTTCGCCGGGGCCGCCCGGTAGCGGCGCGGCCGCGGCTGAGGACCGGCCGTCAGGCCAGGTTGGTGGCGCGCAGCGAATCCAGCAGGGCGTAGATGTACGCGGCCGAGACCATCGTGACGTGGTGGTGCCACCCGCCGAAGGTGCGGCCCTCGTAGTCCCGCAACCCGAACCGGGACGCGAGGCTCTCCAGCCGGCTGTGCACCTTGACCGGGAGCCGGGTCAGCCTGACCACGTAGGACAGCGACTCGTCGGTGAGATTGGTGATCCAGAAGCCGCGCGGTCGCGACTTGTTGAAGGGCCAGTCCACGACCAGCTGATGTTCGGTCTCCGTGGGGTCGGAGCGTTCCGCCGGCGTCTCGCCGCCCGGCGGCATGATCGGCGCGGTGAGGAATTGAGAGCGGTGGACCCGCTCCTGGTTCTCCCAGCTGACCGTCGAGCGCGGCTGATCGTGGAGCCGGTGGACCAGGTCGCCGGCGGTGCCTCGCCAGGGCTGCGGCCGGACGCCCGGCTGCATCACGGGGCGGCCGCCGGCCAGTCGCGGACGATCGGGGGCGTACCGGACCGCGACGTTCGGCCCCACCTGGACCAGATACGGCAGCTTGCGGTCGGTCAGCCCGGCGAGCAGCGCGTCGACCGTGGCCAGCTGGACCGCGTCGACGACGACCGGGGCGGGAGCCATGCCCCAGTCCAGGATCATGTCGTCGATCGTCTCGATCTGATATTGCCAGTACGGCCGGGGCAACTCGTGCGCGGGCATCCGTGCCCGGGAACGTCGCTCCTCGTCGGCCCGCCAGGGTTCGGGCAACACCAGCCGCCAGTTGACGGGAACGCTGTGTTCCTCAGTTGCGAGGACAGCGACCGTGGCGAGTTGGCAGTTGCTGACCCGGCGTTCGGCCCGGACGTACTGCCGATGCACCGCCGCCGAATACCGTCCGTGTTTGGGGAAGGCCAGTTCGCTGATCACCCAGGCCTCCGGCTTGACCGCGTCGACGAGGCGTCCGAGCAGGCGTTCCCGGATCGGGCGGTGGTCCCAGGGGCTCTGGTTGATGAACTGCTGCAGCGACTGCTCCGAGTGATGGCTGGCCGATAACGCCGCCATTCGCCGTATCGACTTGCGACCCTCGCAATTGAGAAGGCCATTCAAGTACGTCTGGCCAGCGCGTCGCTGATCCACCCTGTGAAGTGTCTGAAAAATGTCACCGCAGAACTCCAGAAAATGATCTTCCGCGCCCAGATTCGTACGCTCGTGGTCATCTTCCACACTGGCCCCCCGAGGTCGTGCGCTCCGAAGTTTCCGAATACCGGAACCGGCGTTAAGTGCGGGCCGGACGGGCGCCAATGACATTTCTAACCAAGGTTCTCGGAATTCACAACCATTGAAAGGGGAAAATCTAAGCGTCGAGCCTGGCGCGTATATACATTAAAAATAGCTATATAACTTAAATACAGACAAACTCAGGTCAACTAGGATGCTGTTTGTAACGTTTGTCTTATCCCACTGCGTGTTTCCGTAGTGTTACAACCTCAAGCAGTTGCCTTCGGCCGCGTGCCTTGCGGAAGATCGGCGGAGAACTTGACGTAGTACCCGACTTTTTGCTGCTCATGCCACGGAGTTCGGCCGGCCGCCGCGGGTCGGCACCGGCCTGGCGGCCCGGTCGGCGCCCGGGGCTTTAGTTTGACAACGATGAATCTGTTGGGGGGCGGATATACCGTAGCCGACTTGACGTATGTCGCCGATGGATTGCCGCGCGTCGGCGCGGCGGTTTTGGTGTCCATTGACTTGTCTCCGGGTGCGCAGAAGCATTTCGCCTATCGCAGGGTCTGGCGTGCCAAAGCGCCGCCGGCCCAATTCGGATGAGGAGTCCCTATGACGCGAAAGATCCTCACCGTGCTGTCCGAATACGGCTATTGGGGCGAGGAACTCGTCGGCCCGCTGACCCGTTTCGACGAGCGCGGCTACGACGTCACCTTCATGACGCCGCGCGGCGGCCGCCCGCACGCGCTGCCGCCGAGCCTGGACGCCGGCTTCCTCGACCCGCCGCTCGGGCGCAGCGTCGTGTCACCGGAGGTGGCCAAGACGGCACGCGACCTCGACGGGTCCACCCGTCTCGATCATCCGGAGAACCTCTCCTCCTGGATTCCCGAGCGCCCCTACGCCAGCGACGCCGGCTACCTGCGGTCGCTGGAGGCGTACAACCGGGCGGTCGGCGACGACCTCGCCGAGCGGATCGCCGAGTACGACGCCCTGCTCCTCGTCGGCGGCAGCGGCCCGATCGTGGACCTGGCCAACAACGGCCGGGTGCACGATCTCATCCTGTCGTTCCTGCACTCCGGCAAGGTGATCGGCGCCGAGTGCTACGGCGTCGCCTGCCTCGCCTTCGCCCGTGACTGGGAGAGCCGGCAGAGCATGATCTGGAACAAGCACGTCACCGGGCACTGCAAGGAGTACGACTACAAGGACGGCACCGGCTTCCTGACCACGGACTTCAACATGGGGCCGCCGCCGTACCCGCTTGAGTACATCCTGCGTGACGCCACCGGCCCCGAAGGCCGCTACCACGGCAACTTCGGCAAGGAAATCTCCGTCGTGGTGGACTACCCCTTCGTCACGGGAAGATCCACCGCGGATTCGTTCCGCACCGGCGAGAAGTTGATTGAGGTCCTGGAGCACGATCTCCGCCGTTACGGCTGGTAGCCACCGATGCCCAGAACCGGCAAAGAAGCGATGATCGAGCAGTTCCTCGCCGACGGAATCACGCACATGTTCGGCAACCCGGGAACGGTGGAACAGGGCTTCCTCGACACCCTCGAGTCCTATCCGGACTTCCACTACATCCTCACCCTTCAGGAGACCGTCGCGGCGGGCGTCGCCGACGGCTTCGCCCGGGCGACCGGCGGCCCCGCCGTACTGCAACTGCACAGCGGAGTCGGGCTGGGCAACGGAATCGGGATGATGTACCAGGCCAAGCGGGGGCACACCCCGCTCGTCGTGGTCGCCGGCGAGTCCGGCATCGCGTACGACTCCATGGACGCCCAGATGGCCGCCGACCTGGTCGCCATGGCCAGGCCCGTGACCAAGTGGGCGACCAGGGTGGTCGACTCCCGGTCGCTGCTGCGGCTCCTGCGGCGGGCCGTCAAGATCGCCATGACCCCGCCGCGCGGGCCGGTCTTCGTCGCGCTCCCCATGGATGTGCTGGACCAGCTCAACGACGAGCCGATCCTGGCGACGGTCCACCCGTCGACCCGGGTGCTGCCCACCCCCGGCCTGGTCGCCGAGGCGGCGGCGTTGCTCGCCGGCGCGGAACGGCCGGTGCTGGTCGTCGGCGACGGCATCACCACGTCCGGCGCGGAGGCCGAACTGGTCCGCGTCGCGGAGAAGCTGGGCGCGGACGTCTGGTACGCGGACTACTCCGACGTGCCGATGCCCTCGGCCCATCCGCTCTCCCGCGGGGCGCTGGGGCACATGTTCGGGCCCGTCAGCCGGGCGGCGGTGCAGGACGCCGACGCGGTGCTGATCGTCGGTACCTACGTGTTCCCCGAGGTCTTTCCCGACCTGGTGTCGCCGTTTGCGCCCGGCGCCCGGATCGTGCACCTCGACCTCGACGGCTACGAGATCGCCAAGAACCATCCGGTGACGCTCGGACTCATCGCGGATCCGAAGCCCACCCTGGCGGCCCTCGCCGACGTCCTGGACCGGCTGCGTACCCCGGAACAGGACGCCGCCGCGGCCGGCCGGATCGGCAGGCGCGCGGCCGAGAAGGCGAAGGCCGGCGAGGCGCCCGACGACACGCTGATCGGAGGCTTCCTCGCCGCGCTCGCCCAGCGGGCGCCGAAGGACCTCATGGTGTTCGACGAGGCGCTGACCGCCTCGCCGTACGTCACCCGGTATCTCAAGCCGGAGATTCCGGGCAACTACCAGGTGACCCGCGGGGGCTCCCTCGGCGTCGGCATCCCGGGCGCGGTCGGCATGAAGATCGCCCACCCCGACCGTACGGTCATCGGGTTCACCGGCGACGGCGGCGCGATGTACACGTACCAGGCCGTGTGGACCGCCGTCCGGCACGAGGTGCCGGCCGTCTTCGTGGTCTGCAACAACCACCGCTACCAGCTGCTCAACGCCAACATCGACGAGTACTGGAAGGAACAGGGCATCGAGGGCCGGCCCCACCCGCACTCGTTCGACCTGGGCCATCCGGCGATCGACTTCGTCGCGCTGGCGCAGTCGCTGGGCGCCGACGGCGTCCGGCTCGACAAGCCCTCGCAGATCGCGTCGACCGTCGAGCGGGTGCTCACCACCCGGCGGCCGCTGCTCATCGACCTGCAGACAGACGACACCCTGCCGACCTGACACCCCGTGCATCCGCGGTCGACGGCCGCGCGAAAGGACATGGATCCATGGCGATTTCCGAAGACTCCATCCGCACCATGGTCGTCGAGTGGTACCGGGCGCTGGACCGGCACGACGATCTGCCCGACGTGCTGCCGTACCTCGTCGACGACGGACTGGAGATGCGATTCCCCGAGGTCACCGCGCGGGGGCACAGCGGCTTCGTCGACTGGTACAAGGCGGTCACCAACCGCTTCTTCGACGAGGAGCACACCGTCAGGTCCGTCGACATCACCCGGCTCGACGCCACGGGCGCCAGCCTCACCGTGGTCGTCAACTGGCAGTGCAAGATCTGGAACCCGCCGGCCGCCACGAGCCAGTTCCTCGGCTTCGACGCGTACCAGAGCTGGGAGCTCGTCTTCGCGCCGGACGACGCCATCAAGCTCAAGACCTACACCGTCGACGGCATGAAGCCGATGCCCGGCTCCGGATCGCTCTAGGCCCGGCAACTCGCGAAGGAGAGCGCCGATGGACACCGCAACTGTCGTGAACCGCTACTACGACCTGGCCAACACCGGCAAGTGGGACGCCTGGTGCGACCTGTTCGCCGTCGACCAGGTGATGGACGAGCAGCTCGCCGGGCACGTGGAGGGCCGGGAGACGCTGCGCACCATGATGGCCGGCTTCCCCGCCATGTACGCCTCGTTCCGCAACAGCCCCCGCGAGATCATCGTCGACGGCGAGAAGGCCGGCGTCGTCTCGCACATCAGCGCCGTGGTTCCGGGCGGCGGCCGGATCGAGGCCGGCGTGATGAACTACTTCCACGTCGTCGGCGGCGAGATCGTCTACATGGCGAACTTCCACGACACCACGCCGTTCCGCGCCGTGCTGCCGGCCGGGTCCTAGGGCGGCGCCGCGATGAGCGACGAGGAATTCGACTATGTGATCGTCGGCGGCGGCACCGCGGGCTCGGTGCTCGCCCGCCGGCTGACCGAGGACCCCGCGGTGCGCGTGCTCGTGCTCGAGGCGGGCGGCGACTTCGTGCCCGCCGCCGTCGACCAGGCGCCCCTGTGGTTCACCCTGCTGGGCAGCCCGATCGACTGGGGCTATGAGACGGTGCCGCAGCCCGGGCTCAACGGCCGCAGGATCTACGAGCCCCGCGGCAAGCTGCCCGGCGGCAGCAGCAACCTCTACATCATGATGCACGTACGCGGGCACCGGTCCGACTTCGACAACTGGGCCTACCAGGGCGCGGCGGGCTGGTCGTACGCGGACCTCGCGCCGTACTTCGCCCGGCTGGAGGCTCAGGAGGACAAGACCGGCCCGGGTACCGGCGTCAGCGGGCCGCAGACGGTCACCAACGCCGGTGACCACGATCCGAACCCGCTGTCGCGGGTCTTCATCGAGGCCTGCCAGGAGCTCGGGCACGCCCGGGTGCCGGACTTCAACGGCCCCGAGATGATCGGCACGGGCTGGCACCACATCGACGTCAAGGACGGCAAGCGGCAGGGCGCCCTGCACGCCTTCCTGGAACCGGCGCTGAGCCGGCCCAATCTCACCCTGCGCACCGACGCGCACGCGATGAACCTGGTCTTCGAGGGTGACCGCTGCGTCGGCGTGCGCTATCTGCAGCAGGCGCCGGCCGAGGCCGCCGGGCCGGGCCGCCGGCTGCCGGGCGTCTCCCGGGCGGAGCCGGGGGTGCACACGGTGCGCGCCAGCGCGGAGACCCTCGTCTGCCTGGGTGCCATCGAGTCGCCGAAGCTGCTGCTGCTGTCCGGGATCGGGCGCGGCGACGACCTGCGCCGCTTCCGGGTGCCGGTGGTGGCCGACCTGCCCGGAGTGGGGGAGAACTTCCACAACCACGTGCTCACCGGTCTCATCGCCGAGACCGCCGACCCGGTCGTCGCCGGCACGCAGAACCTCTCGGAGTCGGCGCTGTTCGCCCTCTCCCAGCCCGGCATGATCGCCCCTGACCTGCAGCTCGCGTTCGTGCACGTGCCGTTCGACATCATCGTCGGCCAGCAGCACCCCAACGCGGTCTCGATCCTGCCGGGCGTGGTCCGGCCCCGCTCACGCGGCACCATCAGGCTGGCGAGCACGGATCCGCTGACGGCACCGCTGATCGACCCGAACTACCTCGGCGACCGCTCCGACGTGGACCGGCTCGTCGAGGGATTCAAGATGGCGCGCGACATCTTCGCGTCCCTGGCCTTCAAGGAGCACCTGCGCGGCGAGCTTTCGCCGGGCAGGGGCGTGCGCACGGACCGGGAGATCGAGGACTTCGTCCGCGCCAAGGCCGACTGCTACCACCACCAGGCCGGCTCCTGCCGGATGGGCATCGACGACCTCGCCGTCGTCGACCCCCAGCTGCGCATCCGCGGCGTGCGAGGAGTCCGGGTGGTGGACGCGAGCGTCATGCCCGCGGTGCCCTCGGGCAACTGCCACACGGCCATCGTGGCGATCGCGGAGAGGGCCGCCGAGCTGATCACGGAGGCACGAAATGGCTGAGATCACCCTGCGGGAGGGCCCGCTCTCCGGCGCGAAGATCGCGATCCTGGTGGAGAGCGACTTCTTCGAGCCCGAGATCCACTACTACCAGCGCCGCTTCGCGGAGGAGGGCGCGGAGGTCCACTTCCTCACCCGGCTCTGGGGCCAGAGCGAGATCACCTTCCTGGGGCACGAGTGGCGGGCGCCGTTCTCCGCACACGAGAGCCTGGAGAACGTCGACGACGAGACGCTGCGTTCGTACGCCGCGGTGATCGTGCCGTCGGGCATGGTCTCCGACCGGCTGCGGTTCACCGAGGACGTTAACCGGCTGGCGCCGGCCGCCGACTTCCTGCGCCGCGCCTTCGACGAGCCGGGCGTGCTCAAGGGCGTCATCTGTCACGGCTTCTGGCTGCTCGCCTCCATCCCGGAGACGATCCGCGGCCGCAAGGTGGTCTGCCACAACAACCTCGTCGGCGACGTCCGCAACATGGGCGCCGAGTACGTCGACTCCGACGTGGTGGTCGACGGTGCGGACCTGGTCACCGGGCGTACCGGAATGCACGCCCACCTGTTCGCCCGGCAGATCATCGATCTGCTCGCGGACCGCCGGGCGCCGGCGTGAGCGGCGGAATGCGCTGGTCCCACGTGGCGCTCAACTGCCGCGACGTGACCACGACGGAGAAGTTCTACCAGGAGTGGTTCGGCTTCCACCGGGCGCGATCGGTGGCCCTGGGCGACTCGGAGATCGTGTTCCTTCGCAGCGGCGACGTCTACCTGGAGCTGTTCGCGGCGCAGGACGCCGGGGCCGGCTCGACGGCCGACGGCCCGAAACAGCCGGGCATCGTGCGGCACCTGGCGTTCCAGACCGATGATCTGAACGGCTTCCTGCGCCGTGCGGCCGACCTTCCGGTTTCGCTGGGCCCGCTGAGCTTCGACGATTTCCTGCCCGGCTGGCGCAGCGTCTGGTTCACCGACCCCGACGGCGTGATCGTCGAGGTCAGCCAGGGCTTCCGGGACGACGAGGCGCTCAGCCTCTGAGCCGGCATGAGTCAGACCCGGCCCCGTCCGGGGCCGGGTC
>NZ_JBEZXZ010000063.1:0-42578 GCF_040638275.1 Actinoplanes sp. NPDC026623
TGGTGGTGGGGTCAGGCGGTGGCGGGTCGCGCCGCGCATCCGCCGGGAGAGCCGCCCGGTCGCGTCGAGCAGCGCCGGCTCGGCCCGGTAGCTCGTGTGCAGCGTGACGACCTCGGCCAGCGCCTTGGACGCCGTCCGGAAGCGCTGCGGGAAGCCGCGCACCGCCTCCGGATCGGCGCCGCGGAAGCCGTAGACCGACGAGTCCGGGTCGCCGAACGCCACCAGCGGCGTGCCACCGCCCGCCACCAGGGACAACAGCTCGATCTGGGCCGGGTCGGTGTCGGCCAGCTCGTCCACGTAGACGTAGGACAGGCGGCGGCGCTCGGCCGCGAGCAGGTCCGGCGCATCGGCCAGCAGGCCGGACGCCGCCCGCACCAGCTCGGCCGGGTCGTAGGCCGTCGACCCGCGGGTCGTCGCGTCGCGCAGCGCGAGCACGGCGACGTATTCGCGCAGGAAGCGGGCCGCGGCCGGCCAGTCGTCGCGGCCCAGCCGCTCGCCGAGCCGGGCCAGCTCGACCGGCCCGATCCCGCGCTCCGCCGCCCGCTGCATCAGGTCGCGCAGCTGCTGGGCGAACGCCCGGGTGGGCAGCGCCGGCCGCAGCGCCTCGGGCCACCGCACGGCGTCCTCGACCTCGGGATCGCCGACCGCCTCGAGCAGCTCGCGGATGATGAGGTCCTGCTCCGGCCCGGTCAGCAGGCGCGGCGAGGGCTCGCCGCGCTCGGCCGCGGCCCGCCGCAGCAGCCCGAACGCGTAGGCGTGGAAGGTGCGCACCAGCGGCTCGTGGAAGCTCGGGCCGGAGATCCGGGCCTCGATCCGGTCCCGCAGGGCCGTCGCGCCGCGGCGGCCGAAGGTGAGCACCAGGACGCGTTCCGGGTCGACGCCGTCGGCGATCCGCTGCGCGACCGACTCGACCAGGACCGTCGTCTTGCCCGTGCCCGGACCGCCCACCACGAGCAGGGGGCCGTCGGTGTGCTCGACCACGTAGCGCTGCAGCGGGTCGTCGCGCAGCCGCGCCGCGGGGGCGGCGCTGCGGCGGACGAGCCGGTACGCCGGGCGGCGAACCGCCCCGGGAGTCGAGGTCACGGCACCAATGAGACCACGCGGGTATGACGGCTACCGATCAGGGCGAACCCATCGACGCGCGGTCGCGTACCGGCATCGGCAGCCGCCACACCTCCGGCTGGGGGTGTGCCGCCGGGTCCAGCAGCAGCTCGACCGCGCGCCAGCCCAGCTCGTAGTGGGGCAGCGAGATGCTGGTCAGCTGCGGGCGCAGCCAGGCGGCCAGGTCCGAGTCGTCGAACGACAGCACCGAGACGTCGTCCGGGATGCTCAGGCCCGCCTCGCGCAGCGCCTGGTAGGTGCCCAGGGCCACCCGGTCGTTGAGGCAGATCAGGACCTTGGGCGGCGGCCCCGCGGCCAGCGCCCTGGTGACCGCCTCGTACGCCGAGTCCGGCCACCAGTCGCAGTCGATCGTTCCGGACAGCCGGGTGCCCGCCGACGCGAGGCCCGCGCGGATCCCGGCCAGGCGCTCGCGGCCGGCGAAGACGTGGCGTGCCGGGTTGCCGACCAGGTGGATGCCGTCGCGATGGCCGTGCCCGGCGACCACCCCGGCCGCGCTGACGCCGGCGCCGGCCTCGTCGGGGATGACCGAGTGGTACGCCGGGCTCGCGGCCCGGGTCAGGCAGTTGAGCAGCACCACCGGATGCCCCTTGAGCAGCTTCGGCACGCGCACGTGGCGGGTGAACATGCTCGCGTACACGAAGGCGTCGACCTGCCGGTCCAGGAAGTCGGAGATCAGCTTCTCCTCGACGACCGCGTCGCCCTCGGTCTCGCCGATGAAGAGCAGGTGTCCGCGCGCGACCGCCGCGGCCAGGCCGCCGTGGATCGCACGGCCGGCGTAGGGGTCGGACGCGAGCGTGTCGGAGACCAGCGCGATGGTCTTGGTGACCTTCGTGCGCAGGCTCCGGGCCATGAGGTTGGGCCGGTAGTCCAGCTCCTGGGCCGCGCGGAGCACCCGTTGCCGGGCGTCCTCGGAAATTCGCATGTCCACGTGGCGTCCGGCGAGGACGAACGACGCCGTGCTGCGGGACACGCCGGCCCGTTGTGCGACCTGGAGCAGAGTCGCCCGTTGCGGGGGCATGAGAAGAATTCTTCCACGCTCGGCCGGACGGACGCCTCGGCGAACCGTGTCTTTCGTGAACGCGGCCCGCCGCCGGGCGGACGGTCAGTGGCCGCCCTCGATCGCGTCCAGCGCGGCCTCGACGGAGTCGACGACCGTGAGCTGGGCCAGCGCGGGACGGCGGACGAATTCCGTGTCCGCCAGCCCGCCGAGCCAGCCCAGCAGGCCGTCGTAGAAGCCGGCCGTGTTCAGCAGGATGATCGGCTTGGCGTGCAGGTGCAGGGTCGCCGTCGTCCAGACCTCGAAGAGTTCGTCCAGTGTGCCCAGACCGCCCGGCAGCGTGATGAACGCGTCCGAGCGCTCGATCATGATGTTTTTGCGCTCGCCCATGTCCGTGGTCACGATCAACTCGTCCGCCGAGGTGTCGGCGACCTCGAGATCGACCAGGTACTGCGGGATCACGCCGAGCGTGTGTGCGCCCGAGGCCCGGGCGGCGTCGGCCACCGCGCCCATCATGCCGACGCGGCCGCCGCCGGAGACCAGGTTGTGACCGCGCGGCCCCAGCGCCTTGCCCAACTCGGCCGCGAGGTCGAGCCAGTGCTGGTCGAGATCGCTGGAGGACGCGCAGAACACGCAGACGGCCGCCACGTCACCGGTTTCCGTCTTCGGCCTGCGCCACGTCCGCGCCGACGATGATCTGCACGGCCTCCGCCACGTCGTCGGTCACCCTGATCAGGTCCATGTCGCGCGCGCTGACCTTGCCGTCGGCGAGCAGCCGTCCCTTGATCCAGTCGAGCAGCCCGCCCCAGTACTCTGAGCCCATCAGGATCACCGGGAAGCGGGTGACCTTGCGGGTCTGCACCAGCGTGACCGCCTCGAAGAGTTCGTCCAGCGTGCCGAATCCGCCGGGCAGCACGACGAACGCCTGGGCGTACTTCACGAACATGGTCTTGCGGACGAAGAAGTAGCGGAAGTCGATGCCGATGTCGACCCAGCCGTTGAGGCCCTGCTCGAACGGCAGCTCGATGCCCAGGCCGACGGACATCCCCCCGGCCTCGGTCGCACCGCGGTTCGCCGCCTCCATCACGCCCGGGCCGCCGCCGGTGATCACCGCGTACCCGGCCTCGGCCAGGGCCGCGCCCAGGTCGGCGGCGAGCTGGCACTCGGGGCTGCTCGGATCGCTGCGCGCCGAGCCGAAGACGCTCACCGCCGGCGGCAGGTCGGCGAGGGTGTCGAAGCCCTCGACGAACTCCGACAGGATGCGCAGCGCCCGCCAGGCGTCCTTGGTTTTCCACTCGCCGCGATGGTGGGAATCCAGCAGCTTCTCGTCGGCGGTACTCAGGGGCATCGTTTCGTGCCGGAGCGTGACGGCGCCGCGATGACGCTCCGGGGGTACGCGCCTGCGACCGTTGGTGCTGTCCGTCATGGCAACCACCGTAGTGCGGACGGTCCGTAACCGGTGAATAACCGGTTGGGTTTCGGCAAGAGGATTGCGACGTCGCGACCTTTTTGCCAGATTGAAACAACGGACGGTAGCTCTGGAGCGTCTGTACAGTTACGAACCCGCACGGCGCAGACACGGCGCCCCGCCTCTGGCTGGGCATCTGGGCAGAGGAGCCACCGTGATGAACCGTTACGAGCGCATGAAGATGCAGCGTCGAATGCACCGGCGCATCCGGCTGGTGGTCGAGGAACGGCGCATGGCGCTGGCCCTGCGGCCGCCCGCCGCCGAGCCCGTCCACGACCCGGACGCGACCGTGGAGATACCGCGCCCGGTGCCCGACCCGATCTGACCCGCCGGCCCATCACTCGTACGCGGTCAGCCATCGGTGCAGCGTGGCGGCCCCGTCCCGGATCTTGCCGATCTCCACGTGCTCGTCCTGGGTGTGCGCCAGCAGCGGATCACCGGGTCCGTAGTTGAGCGCCGGGATGCCCAGCGCGGCGAAGCGCGACACGTCCGTCCAGCCCAGCTTGGCGGCCGGCTCCGAGCCGACCGCGGCCAGGAAGTCGACCGCCGGCGCCGCGGTCAGCCCGGGCATCGCACCGGGCGCCGAGTCGGTCACCTCCACGTCGAACCCCGCGAAGACCTCCTGCACGTGCGCCTGCGCCTGCTTCTGCGTACGGTCCGGGGCGAAGCGCAGGTTGACCTCGATCGAGCACTCGTCCGGAACCACGTTTCCGGCCACGCCGCCGGCGATGCCGACCGCGTTGAGGCCCTCACGGTACGTACAGCCGTCGAGGACGACCGTGCGCGGACGGTAGTCCGCGAGGCGCCGCAGCACCTCGCCGGCCGCGTGGATCGCGTTCACCCCCCGCCAGGCGCGGGCGGTGTGCGCCCGGCGCCCGGTGGTGCGCACCGACGCCCGCAGCGTGCCCTGGCAGCCGGCCTCGACCACGCCGTAGGTGGGTTCGAGCAGCACCGCGAAGTCGGCCTCGAGCCACTCCGGATGCTCCTGGGCGACCAGCCGCAGGCCGTTGAACCGCGACTCGATCTCCTCCGCCTCGTAGAAGAGGTAGGTGATGTCGTAGCCGGGCTCGGGCAGCGTCGCCGCCAGGTGCAGGGCCAGCGCGACGCCCGACTTCATGTCGGAGGCGCCGCAGCCGTAGATCAGGTCGTCGACCACGCTGGACGGGAAGTTGTCGTTGAGCGGGACGGTGTCCAGGTGCCCGGCGAGCACGACCCGCCGCTCGCGACCCAGGTTCGTCCGGGCCATCACGGTGTTGCCGTGGCGCTCGGTGCTCAGGTGCGGCAACCGCCGCAGGGCGTCCTCGACGTGTCCGGCGATGACCTTCTCGTCTCGGGAGACGGACTCGATGTCGACAAGCGCGCGGGTAAGCACGACGGGGTCGACGAGCACGTCAGGGGCTAGCGGGTTGGCCATGAGCGGCACATTACCGGCCGAACGTGAAGCCGGACCGCAATGCGCGGAGCGAGACGGAACGGACACGGGCCGTGGTTTCCCATTAGGATCCTTCGGGCCGGTGATGGGAGGCGCAGACCATGCAGGTCGATACGGCACCGCTTCGGACGGCGGCCACGAGGCTCCGGGACGAGGTCGCCGAACAGCTCAGAAGGGCCGGCATCCAGGCCGGCGGCCCCGAACGCGACTTCCGCGTCGCGGGCGCGTTCGACGCCTATACGACGCCGGGCCCGTACCGGGCTGCGGTCGCCGCGTGGAGCAAGGAGCTGGAGGTCCTCGCCGAGGCCGCGCGGCAGCTGGCCGATGCCCTCGACGCGGCCGCGGCCGGCTACGACGCCGCCGACGCGCGCGGCGCGGTGCGACTGGCCGGCACCAGGTGAGCGACGAACTTGACCGGCTGCAGGACTCACAGGACGACATCCACGAGGCGTACGGGGCCTGGGGCGCGAACGAACTCGCCGACGCGTGCGGCACGGCCGCGGCGGTGCCCTGCTTCGGCGGGGACGCGGGCGAGCTGCGCGCGATCGCGGAACACTGCGACACCGTCGCGCAGACCGTCAAGCAGGCGCTGGACGCCGCGGATCCCCTGCTGCGGGCGAGCATCAGCGGGGCCTGGGCGGGCGACACCCACGTCGCGGCGAACGAGGCGCTGCGGGCGCTGACCGATGACATGTTCCGGGCGCTGACGGCGTTCAACACGATCGGCGACCTGCTCCGGCGGCACGCCGAGCCGGTGGCGGGCGAGGCGCCGGACCGCGCCGACGCGGCCGCGCTGGCGCAGATCGCGGCGACGGTCGGCTCGATGACCTGGGGCGTGCTGCCCGGCCCGGAGTACGAGGGCGAGGTGATGCGCCGCGAGCACGCCAGGGCGATCGAGGCGATCGACGGCCGGGTGGGGCGGCACATCGCCGTGCGCGACGCGGCGGAGGATCTCGCGACCGCGCTGCACGAGATCGAGACCCAGGCCCGGACCGGGCGGCTCAGCGGCTCACCACTGTCCTCGATCGACGAGGTGGTGATCGCGGGGGCGGGCGCCTCCCGGGCGGTGGCGCGCCCGCCGGTGCTGACGCCGGCGATGGACGAGCGGGCGGCGGCGGCCCTGTCGGCGATGAGCGACGGGGATCGGGGACGGATGGCCGGCCTGCTGATGGCGGCGCGCTCCCCGGATCACCGGGCGTACCTGCTGAAGACCGTGGCGGCGGGCTACCCGGCGGATCAGGTGGCGCGGTTCGACCGGCTGATCGCGGGCCACGGCGACGACCCGGCCTGGCTGGACGAGCACCTGAGCCCGCTGTCGATGGACGGCGAACCCGGGCCCGGCAAGGACTTCACGACCTTCGGCGGCGCCGAGTGGGAGCAGGGCGACAATCCGACCTGCGTGGTGGCGTCGACCGTGACGGCCCGCGCCGAGATCGATCCCCCGTACGCCCTCCGGCTCACCACCGGCGGCCACCCCGGCGATCCCGCCTTCGACAACCCGGCGGCCTTCGCGGACCGGCTGCGCGACGAGCAGGCACAGCTCTACGACGACGGCCGCAGCTGGTTCCAGGAGCATTTCGGCGGCGACGGTATGACGTCCGGGCAGTCGGCGACCATCGCCGACGAGGAGATCGCCCCGCGCTCCGGCGCCGGCTACGACAACGTCGCGCTGGCCGACGCGAAGGCCCGCGCGGCGACGGTGCCCTCCATCGAGCGCGCCGTCGACGAGGGATACCCCGTCCCGCTGTTCACCAGCGAGGACGGCGAGACGCACCAGCTGATGGTGATCGGTCATTCGGGCGATCGGCTGCAGCTCTACAACCCGTGGGGCTACACCTACTGGATCACGGAGCGGGAGTTCGTGACCGGCCGGGTGAACGGCGTCGACCCCGACATCCCGAGCACACCCAGCTCGATTCGGCTTCCGGAGAGGGCATGACGACGATCCGCGCGAGTCTCGTGAACGAGGACCAGCTGGCGGGCATGCGGGTCGCCGCGCTGCTCGCGGACGGCATGCGCCGCCCCGACACCGCGCGCCGGATCGTCGGCGGGTGCGCGGTCCCGGCCGCGATCCAGGCCGGCCTGGCCGGGGTTCGGCCCCGGTCGCTGAGCTTCCTGGCGGAGCTCGTGCGCCGGGGCGGCGCCGCCTACGCGGCGCGGCTGCCGGAGCCGCTGCCGACCCCGGAGCAGTCGGCGCTGGTCCGGCCGTGGCTCGTGGTCGCGGCCGAGGCGACCGACGCCGACGAGCCGTTCGCCCGCTGGCTCGAGGCCGTCGCGGCGATCCTCGACGCCCGCGACGGCACCTCCATCACTCCGCGGTCCATACCGTGACGCGCTCCTCGTAGGCCTTGTTACCAAGATCATGGAAGAGGCTTCTGACTCCGAACCAGGGCATTTCAACTCCAGAGCATCACCTAGTAGGGTCCGCGGTGTGAGTACCGCGATCTCGACCTCGCCCGCCTGGGGCATCGGCCTCGCCACCGTCACCGCCGAGGCTCAGGTGCTCGACACCTGGTTCCCGGCCGGTTTCCTCGGCCTCGGGCCCGCCGCGGCGCAGCCGCCCACGCTCCCCGCCGGACTCGTCGGCCCGAAGGCGCTCACCGGCCTGTCGACGGTAGAGGTCCGTGTCGAGATCGGCTCGCTAGCCGACCCGATCAAGGACGCCTCGGACGCGTACCTGCGGCTGCACCTGTTGTCGCACCGGCTGGTGCGGCCGAACGAGCAGAACCTGGACGGCATCTTCGGCCAGCTGGCGAACGTCGCCTGGACCTCGGCCGGGCCGTGCCCGCCGGACCGGGTGGACGAGCTGCGCCTCATCGAGCGCGCCGCCGGCCGGCACCTCTCGGTCTTCGGCGTCGACAAGTTCCCGCGGATGACCGACTACGTCACCCCCTCGGGCGTGCGGATCGCCGACGCCGACCGGGTCCGCCTCGGCGCGCACCTGGCCGCCGGCACGACCGTCATGCACGAGGGCTTCTGCAACTTCAACGCCGGCACGCTGGGCACGTCGATGGTCGAGGGCCGCATCGTGCAGGGCGTG
This sequence comes from Actinoplanes sp. NPDC026623, assembly GCF_040638275.1. Taxonomy (NCBI): domain Bacteria; kingdom Bacillati; phylum Actinomycetota; class Actinomycetes; order Micromonosporales; family Micromonosporaceae; genus Actinoplanes; species Actinoplanes sp. NPDC026623. Next base: position 8,060 of record NZ_JBEZXZ010000063.1, read on the forward strand.
GTCGTCGGCGACAGCTCCGACGTCGGCGCGGGCTCGTCGATCATGGGAACGCTCTCCGGCGGCGGCAAGGACAAGGTCTCGATCGGCGAGCGCAGCCTGCTCGGCGCCAACGCCGGCATCGGCATCTCGCTGGGCGACGACTGCGTGGTCGAGGCCGGCTGCTACATCACCGCGGGTTCCAAGCTGACGCTCCCGGACGGCCGGGTCGTCAAGGCCCGCGAGCTGTCGGGGGTCAACGGCCTGCTGTTCTGGCGCAACTCGGTGACCGGCGCGCTCGAGGCGCGGCCCCGCAAGGGCACCGGCATCGAGCTCAACGCCGCCCTGCACGCCAACGATTAGCGCAGCGCCACCGCCGCCTCGGCCCTGACCGCACCGGTCAGGGCCGTCAGCATGACCGACTCCATGCGCCAGTACTGCCAGTAGAGCGGCACGTCCAGGTGCCGGCCCGGCACCATCTCCCGGACCCGGCCGGCCGCGATGTCGGCGCGGGCCAGCTGCTCCGGCATCATGCCCCAGCCCAGGCCCCGCCGGATCGCCTCGACGCAGGCGGCCACCGCCGGCATGTAGTGGATCGGCGGCTCCGCCCCGCGGCGGTTCTGCGCCGCCAGGAAGCGGTGCTGCAGGCGGTCCTTGCGGTTGAGCACGATCATCGGCGAGGTGGCGAAGTCCTCGAACGCGCCGGGCGCGGCCACCGCCAGGTAGCGCATCACGCCCAGCCTCTCCACCCGGCAGCCCTGCACCGCGACGTGCTGCGCCGTCACCGCGGCCATCGCGGTGCCCGCGCGCAGCAGGTCCGCGGTGTACTCCTGATCGTCCTGGTGCAGGTCGAAGCTCAGGGACAGCTCCGCGGGGACCGCGGCCAGCGCGGCCAGAAACCAGGTGTGCAGCGAGTCGGCGTTCACGACCACGGCCATCCGGGTACGCCCGCCGCCCGCCGGCGCGCCCCGGGCCGCGTCCAGCGCCTCGCGTTCGAGGAGCGCGACCTGGCCGGCCAGCCGTACGAGTGCCTGGCCCGCCTCCGTGGCCTCGCAGGGCCGGGTGCGGCGGACCAGGACCTGGCCGACCGACTGCTCGAGCGCCTTGATCCGCTGACTCACCGCGGACGGGGTCACGTGCAGCGTCCTGGCGGCGGCCTCGAAGCCGCCCTCCTCGATCACCGCCTGGAAGGTGGCCAGCTGAATCGCGTCCAAGAACAGAATCCCTAATGCTTATGAAGAATCATTAGCTGGAGTACATCACGGGCCGCCCCTAGCTTCGAGGGGTGCTCACCTGCGCCCTGGCCGGATTCGCCGCCTCCCTCGTGCTCATCGTCGCCATCGGCGCCCAGAACGCCTTCGTGCTGCGCCAAGGGCTGCGCCGCGAGCACGTGCTCCCGGTCGTCGTCACCTGCGCCCTCTCCGACCTGCTGCTGATCGCTGCCGGGATCTCCGGGCTCGGCGCCGCCGTGTCCGCGCGGCCGGAGGCCGTGACGGCCATCCGCTGGATCGGCGCCGCGTTCCTGCTGGGGTACGCGGCGCTGGCCGCGCGGCGCGCCTGGCGCCCGAGCCCGCTGCGGCCCGCCGACCGGGCGCCGGCGACCCTGCGGACGACGGTGCTGACCTGCCTCGCGCTGACCTACCTGAATCCGCACGTCTACCTGGACACGGTGCTGCTGCTCGGCACGGTGGCCCAGCAATATCGGTACCGGTGGCTGTTCGGCATCGGCGCGGCGGTGGCCAGCGGCCTGTGGTTCGCGGCGCTCGGCCTCGGCGCGCACCGGCTGGCGCCCGTGCTGTCGCGGCCGGCGGCGTGGCGGGTGCTCGACGGCCTGATCGCCGTCGTCATGGCGACGATCGCGATCACCCTGCTGGCCTGACGCACCGGATCCCCAGATTGTGGCCGAAATAGCCGGAAATGGATGAGAGCATTGCGGTGCCGGCTCGCGAGAGGGTGCTCGATGCGAAGAGTGAGCACGGCGGTGGTGCTCGCCGCGGCACTGGTGTTCGGTGCCGGCGCCCCCGTGCGGGCCGGCCCTCCCGATCCGCGGACCCCCGCACCGGCCGGCGGCTGGTCCCGCAGCGGCGACGTGCTCACCTGGCGGGCGCCCGCGCGGGTGCCGATGGGCGACGCGGCGGTGGAGTTCTTCGCGGGCGGCCGGCCGCTCGGCCGCCCGGTCCCGGCCCCCGACGGCCGGACGTTCCGATTGCGGATCGGTGCCACCGGCCGCCGCGACGACCTGCGGGTCCAGGCCGGCGGCAGGCGCCTGGACGTGACGGCTCCCCCGGCGGGCGACCGGTTCGCCCGGGCCGGCGCTCCGCCCGCGCCGCTGCCGCCGAACCCCGCCGACCCCGGCCTCAAGGGGCCGTACCCGACGGTCACCGGCGAGTACCTCCTGAGCGGCGTCAGGCTCCCCGGTCTGCCCCACCGGGTCGAGATGCGGGCCGTCGTCGTCGCGCCGAGGGGCGCGCCCGGCGCGCGGCCGCTCGCGCTGTTCCTGCACGGCCGCCACTCGACCTGCTACCGGGGAAGCGACCGAGACGCGGTCACGGACTCCTGGCCGTGCGGGCGGGACCGCCGGCCGGTCCCGAGCTACCGCGGTTATCTGCAGGCTCAGGAGCTGCTCGCCTCGCAGGGTTACGTGACCGTGTCCGTCTCCGCGAACGGCATCAACGGACAGGACTACCGCGCCACCGACGAGGGCGCGCAGGCCCGCTCCTCACTCATTCGGTTGCACCTGGCCCACTGGGCCGACTGGGCCGGCGCCGGACGCGCGGGCGCCCCGGCGATCGTCCGCGCCGCGCCCCGCGCCGAGATGTCCGAGGTGTTCCTGATCGGACACTCCCGCGGCGGCGAGGGCGTGAGTCTCGCCACCATGGACACCCTCGCCCCGCCGCCCGCCGCGCAGGACGGCTACCGCGGCCGGGTCCGCTGGACGATCCGCGGCATGTTCCTGATCGGCCCGACCACCTTCGGCCACAACCCGGTGCCGGACGTGCCCTCCGCGATCATCCTTCCCGGCTGCGACAACGACGTCACCGACCTGCAGGGCCAGGCGTATGTCGACGGCACCCGCGGGGTCGGCGCCGGCCGGGCGCTGCACAGCGCCCTGTACGTGATCGGCGCGAACCACAACTTCTTCAACGCCGAGTGGACGCCGGGGCAGTCGGCGGCGCCCTCCTGGGACGACTTCGGCGCCGACGACGACCCGGTCTGCTCGGCCGGGCGGCCGGAGCGGCTCTCGGCACGGCAGGAGCAGAGCGCCGGCGCGACCTACATCGCCGCGGCGGCCCGGCTCATCATCGGCGGTGACGACCGGGTGCGGCCGCTGCTGGACGGCTCCGGCGTACGGGCCAGGTCGGCCGACCCGGCCCGGGTGCTGAGCCAGGCCATCGGCGCCGGGCGGACGCCGGCGGTCCTGCCGTCACCCGGCGTGCGCGTCACCGGCGGGCGGATCTGCGCCCAGGTCAGCCGGGACACGACCCGGTCCTGCCAGGGCCTGCGGCGGTGGGCGGCCCGGAACCCGCACTTCGTGCCGTACCGCGACGTGCGCACCGAGGCCGGCCGGTACGCCCTCGAGCTGGCCTGGTCGTCGGCCGGCGAGCCGATCACCGTGCGGCCGGCGTACCCGCCCGACCTGGCCGGCGCGCGGGCGCTCGCGCTGCGGCTGATCGTCCCGCCCAACACCGCCGGCACCCGGCTCGGCGTCGTGCTCGTGCGGCCGGGCGGCGCCCGTACCGGACTCGGCGACATCAGCCTGGACGGCCTGCCCGGCGGCGCCTGGACGACGACGGCCTGGGCACAGGAGGTCCGGATACCGCTCGGCGGCTTCCGGGGCAGGTTCGCGAGGATCGAGTTCACCCCGCGTACGGCGAGCGGGCGGGCGGTGCTCCTCGACGCCTGGGGCTGGCGGCCCGGCACCCCGCAGGCCAGGACGGCGGCGCCGATGCTGCGCCTCGACCTGGTCCAGAGGCACGGCGCCGGGGCCGCGCCGGGCGTACGCGTCCTGCTGATCCCGGCCCGGGTGACCGGGCGCGGCCACGGCCGGGTGCGGCTCTTCCTCGTCGATCACGCGGGCGAAGGGGCCGGCGTGCGGTCGTGGGTGGTGACCGTGCGCCCCGGCCTGCGGGCGATCCGGGTGCCGGTGACCCCGCGGGACGCCGCCCGGCAGTACAGCCTCGACGCCAAGGCGGTGCGCAACACGATGATCGGCGACGACCACTGCGAGATCCACGTCACCGCTCTGGCACCGGCGCCCGGGTTCACGCACCATGGCAGCGGCGCTTGACCCTCCAGCAGGTCGAGGCAGCAGGGTTCGGGGTGTGGAGAGCAGGATGCACGGCATCGGGGAGATCGCACGGGCCAGCGGGCTGAGCATCAGCGCGCTGCGGTTCTACGACGGCGCCGGGGTGCTGGTCCCGGCCGAGGTCGACCCGGTGAACGGCTACCGCCGCTACAGCGACGACCAGGTCCGGGCGGCGCGGCTGGTGGCGGGTCTGCGCCGGATCGGCATGCCGGTCCCGGAGATCACCCGTGCGGTGTCGGAGCTGGCCAATCCGCCGGCGGTGCGCAGGCTGCTCGGCGAGCACCTGCGCCGGCTGGAGGACGGACTCGCCGATGCCCGTCGTGAGCTCTCCCGCGTCCACGCCCTGCTGGATCTTCAGGAGATCACCATGACCAGGATCACACTGCCCGCCGCCGCCCTCGCCGCCGTCCTCGACGCGGTCCGCTTCGCCGCCTCCGCCGACCCCGACCTGCCGATCCTCGGCGGCGTGCTGCTCGAGACCGAGCCCGCCGCGCTGCGGACGGTGGCGACGGACCGCTTCCGCCTCGCCGTCGCCGAGACCGCCGCCGGGATCTCCGGACCGCCGGCCCGGGTGGTGGCCCCGCTGTCGTTCGTCGACGAACTGCGCGCGCTGCTGATCGGGGACGGTCAGGTCGTGCTCGCGCTGAGCCCCGAGGTGATCGGCGCGGAGGTCGCCGGGCTCCGCCTCGACGCGAAGCCGATGGAGGTGGAGTTCCCCGACCACCGCCGCCTGGTGGACCCCGACGCGGTCGGCGCCCAGCGGGTCACCGTCGACGTGACGGCGCTGCGCGCGGCGGTGGACGCGGCGCCGGCGGTGTCCCGCGAGCACGAGGGCAAGCCGTTCGACCTCACCATCCTGGCGGTGGATCCGGCCGGCGCGCTGCGGGTGGCCCGCGAGCAGGAGTGGGCGGCCGACGAGCAGGCCCACGTCGCCGTCAACCGCGAGTTCCTGCTGCAGGCCCTGGACGCGGGCGGCGCCGGTCAGCTCGTCCTGGAGCTGGACGGCCCGATCAAGCCGCTGGCGGTGCGCGGCGCCGGCTCCTTCTCGATCCTGATGCCGGTCCGCCGCTAGGCATTTCGCCGATCATGATGGGCGGGAAGACCGGACGGGCCTGACACGGCTGCCCCGAGGGACAAGACTGGCACGGTGGATGACATCGCCGCTCGCCGCGCCGCCTGCACGGACTCCTTTCTCGGCAACGGGCTGATCCGGCCTCCGGAGCTGCTGGCGGGGATCGATCCCACCGCGGCGGCGGACGTGTACGGCGAGGGCGGCGTCGTCGCCGAGCTCGAGCGGCACGTCGCCGAGCTGCTCGGGAAGCCGGCCGCGGTCTTCCTGCCCAGCGGCACCATGGCGCAGGGCGCCACCCTGCGGGTGCACGCGGACCGGCGCACCACGCGCACGATCGCCTGGCACACCTACTGCCACCTCGACCGGCACGAGGGGCAGGCCCATTCGCGGCTGCACCAGCTGATCGGGCGCCCGGTCGGCGACCCCGAGCGGCTGATCACCCTCGACGACCTGTCCGAGGTCTCGGAGCCGATCGCGGCGCTGCTGCTCGAGCTGCCGCAGCGCGACCTCGGCGGCGCGTTGCCGTCCTGGGACGACCTCGTCGCGCAGACATCGTGGGCCCGCGACCGGGGCGCGGCCGTGCACCTCGACGGCGCCCGGCTCTGGGAGGCCTCCGCCGGCTACGAGCGCTCGCCCGCCGAGACGGCCGCGCTCTTCGACACCGTCTACGTCTCGTTCTACAAGGGCATCGGCGCGCTGCCCGGCTGCTGCCTGGCCGGATCGGAGCAGGACGTCGCCGAGGTGCGGGAGTGGCGGGGCCGGCTCGGCGGCACGTTGTTCGGGATGTGGCCGGCGGCGTCCTCGGCGCTCGGGCTGCTCGACGGCGCGGTCGCCGAGATGCCGGCCCGGCTGCGGCACGCCCGGGCGATCGCGAGCGCGCTGGCCGACGTGCCGGAGGTCCGGGTGGTGCCCGATCCGCCGCAGACGCCCATGATGCACCTGCTGCTCTCGGTGCCGGCCGACCGCTACCGGGCCAACGCGAAGCGCTTCTCCGAGGAGACCGGCCTGTGGGTGTGGCCGAGCGTGGCCGACACCGGCGACCCGGCGGTGGTGCGGTCCGAGCTGGCCGTCGGGCGGGCCACCCTGCGCCACAAGCCGGAGGCGATCGCCGAGATCCTGGCCGGCCTCTGCGCCTGAATTCCTATCCGGGGAGGGGTCGCTCGCCAGTGGGCAGGTATTTTCGGCCAGGACTCGTAGAGTGAGAGTCGTGACTGACGACACCTTTCCGCTCGGTGACCGCTCGGTACGACGCATCGGCTTCGGCGCGATGCAGCTCGCCGGACCGGGCGTGTTCGGGCCACCACGCGACCGCGACACCGCCCTCGACGTGCTCCGCAAGGCCGTTGAGCTGGGCGTCAACCACATCGACACGGCTCAGTACTACGGGCCGGACTACGTCAACGACCTGATCCGGGACGCGCTGTCGCCGTACCCGGAGGATCTCGTCCTGGTGAGCAAGGTCGGTGCCGCCCGGGACGAGGAGGGGCGCTGGCTGCCGGCGTTGCGGCCGGAGCAGTTGCGGTCCGCGGTGCAGGACAACCTGCGCTCGCTGGGCGTCGACCGGCTCGACGCCGTCAACCTGCGGCTGATGGAGACCGGCCAGGACTTCGACGTCGAGCTGGAGACGATGATCGCCCTGCGCGACGAGGGCCTGATCGCCGGCATCGGCCTGAGCAACGTGTCCCGCGAGCAACTGGTGCACGCGGTTCAGCGCACGGAGATCGTCTGCGTGCAGAACGCGCTGAACCTCATCGAGCGCCAGTCCATGTCGCTGCTGCGCGAGTGCCAGGAACTCGGCATCGCGTTCGTGCCGTTCTTCCCGCTCGGCTCGGCGTTCGGCGGCGTGAACCGGCTGCTCACCCACCCCGACGTGCTCGACACCGCGGACCGCCTGGAGGCGCTGCCGTCGCAGGTGGCGCTGGCCTGGCTGCTCGACCTGGCGCCGAACGTGCTGCTGATCCCCGGCACGTCCTCGCTGGGTCACCTGGTCGACAACATGACCACCCGCCGGGTCCACCTGGACGACGAGGCCCGCAAGGTCCTGGACGCGATCACGATCTGAGCCGGCCGGCCGGCTCAGGCGGTCCGGGGGGTGACCGCCGGCACCGAGGAGATCAGGTCCGCCATCACCTGCGCCGCCAGCGTATGCGGGTCCGGCGGCGCCGGATAGCGGGCCGCGATCTCCTTGTTGAGCGCGTCCAGCCGCTCCGGCAGCACGACCAGGAAGTCGTCCAGCCCGCGCTGCGCCGGCCGCTTCAGGAACGGCGCGACCAGGCCGGCCAGCGGCCTCAGCCAGCCGACCCCGCGGGCGGCCGCGCTGGTGGTCACGGTCCAGCGGCCCGGCGCGGCCCGGGCCATCCCGAGCTCGGCGACGGCCCGGCCCCGCGGGTGGGTCACGGTCGCGACCAGTTGCGGTTCCCCGTCCTCGTACGGCGGCAGCCGGCCGACGTCGACCTGCACCCGCGCGCTGACCATGCCGCTGAGCAGGCCGTGCGAGCCGAGCCAGTCGGGCACCTGCAGCAGCACGTCGATCGGCCCGGACGAGAACTCGACCCGCGCCCGGGTGCCGGTGAGGTCGTGATGGACGGTGAAGCACGTCCGGTCGCGGTCGTCGGCCTCCAGCGTGATCGCATAGGTGTGCCAGGTCGTCGCCACCCGCCCGGTGGCCCGCGCCACGGCGACCCGGCCGCGCTCCCACTCGGCCGCGGCGAGGGTGTCGGCGTCCTCCAGGCGGGCGGCGACCAGTGCCTCCTCGGGGGTCGGCCCGGGCACGTCGTCCTCGCGGAGCATCAGCCGGTAGGCGGCCCCCGGGTACGGATGCAGGCCGTCGACCACCCGCAGGCCATCGTGCGGCTTCTCGGTGACCGGGTGCCGCACCACCCCGTCGGCGAATGTGAGCGAGCGCCACTGTGCGATCAGCGGCCGAAGCGCGGCCACGAACGGTCTCGCATCGATCGCTGCGACATCCGTTCGACCGCCGAGACGCACCATGTCCGGATCGTAGACCGCGGCGATCCCGGTCGCGCTCTGCGGAGCCGTCCGGTTACCGTCGGGCATGCGCTCTCCACGGCAGTACGACCAGCTCGTCGGCGAGGCCGTGGGCGTTCCCATCACCGGCTGGGAATTCGCCTGGCTGGACGGTCGCGCGGTCGGCTCGGACCCGTCGTGGTCCTATCCGGACCTGGCCCGCCCGCTGCTGCGCCGCGCCGACAGCCTGCTGGATCTCGACACCGGCGGCGGTGAGCTGCTGGTCGAGCTCGCGCCCCTGCCCGCGCACACCGTGGCGGTCGAGGGCTGGGCACCGAACGTGGCGGTGGCGCGGGACCGGCTCACGCCGTTCGGTGCGACGGTGGTCACCGAGCTGCCCGGCGGCGAGGAGGAGTTCGACGTCGTGCTGAGCAGGCACGGCCGGCTGCCTGCGGAGGACATCGCGCGCCTGCTCAAGCACGGTGGCACGGTCCTGAGCCAGCAGGTCGGCAGCGACGATCTGGCCGATCTGAACGCGGATCTCGGCGCGCCGCCGCCGTACGCGACAAATTGGACGGCCGATCAGGCGGCCGCGGCCCTGAGCGCGGCGGGGTTGCGGGTGACGGACGTGCGCGAGGAGCGGCCGCCGCTGACGTTCCACGACATCGGCGCGCTCGTCTACCAGCTGCGTGCCGTGCCGTGGCAGGTCCGGGATTTCACTCCGGAGCGGTACGACCGGGCCCTGCGCAGGATCGACGCGACCATCCGAACTCAGGGCCATTACACCGCGACCGCCCACCGATTCTTCGTCCGCGCGACCCGCGATTGACCCGGAACATCGACGAATGGTCACAAAATGATTGCCTGAGATCGATGCGGCCGAGCTAGTTTCTAGGTAATGTCCGGCAGGACCGACTACTCGGGGGAGGGCCGTGGCTACCTTCAGTCGTGAAAAATCCCAGGACACCCTGCAACACGTCGCACAGGCCGCCGAACACATCTCCGGCATCTGCTTCAAGACCGGCCCACCGAGCCGGATCGGCGTCGAACTGGAATGGACCGTCCATCGGGACGGGGCACCGGCGGCTTATGTCGAGGCCGCCGAGCTGCGAACAGCGCTCGGCATTCACGCACCATCCGCACTAGGCAGCACCCACCCCGGTGATCCGTTACCCGGCGGTGGCACGGTGACCGTCGAACCCGGCGGCCAGGTCGAGATCTCCTCGGCGCCGGCCGGATCCCTCACCGAATTGCACGAAGCCCTCAGCACCGACCACGCGCTGCTCGGCGCCCTGCTGGCCCGCTCCGGCCTGGTGCTCGGCGGGAACGGGCTCGATCCGCACCGGCCGCCGAGACGCATCCTGCACACCCCGCGGTACGCGGCGATGCAGCGGCGCTTCGACGCCGCCGGCCGGCACGGCCACACCATGATGTGCAGCACCGCCGGCCTGCAGGTCTGCCTCGACGCCGGCCCCGCGGACCGATTACCCCAGCGCTGGAACGCGCTGCACGAGATGGGGCCCGCGCTGCTGGCCGCGTTCGCCACCTCGCGACGCCATGCCGGGCGCGACACCGGCTGGGCGTCCGCCCGGATGGCCACCTGGTACGGCATCGACCCGCGCCGAACCCGGCCGGTCGACGATCCGGGCGACCCCGCCAACGGCTGGATCCGCTACGCGCTCGCCGCGCCGCTGCTCTGCGTGCGGCGCGACGCGGACCGGTGGGACGTGCCACCCGAGGTCACCTTCGCCGACTGGATCGACGGGGCGCTGCCCGGCCCGCCGGTCGTCGGCGACCTCGACTACCACCTCAGCACGCTGTTCCCGCCGGTACGCCCGCGCGGCTACCTGGAGGTCCGCTACCTCGACGCGCAGCCCGGCGGCGAGTGGATCGCCCCGGTCGCGGTCCTGGCCGCGCTGGTCGCCGACGACGCGATCACCGACGCGGCCCGCGCCGTCGCCGCACCCGCGGCCGGGCGCTGGATGCCCGCCGCCCGGCACGGCCTGGCCGACCCGGTCATCCGCGGCTGCGCCACCGAACTCCTGGACCTCGCCTGCGGTCACCTCGACGCCATCGGCCTGCCGCCGGCCGTGATCGACACGGTGACCGACATCGTCGATCGGCGCCTGGAGCGCGCCGGTAACCGGAAGGACCCGCACCTGTGAGCAATTTTCGACCTGGCCTCGGGCCAGAGGTATCCGGGCCGTCGACCTCCGCCGGGCGCTGCCGCCCCGGCCAGGTTGAAAAAGGCTCAATGACCCAGGATCTCCGTCTCGCAGTCGCCGCCGAACTGGAGCGGGCGCGGGCGCGAACGGCCCTGCTGACCGACGCCGTCGACGACTCGGACCTCGTCCGGCAGCACTCACCGCTGATGTCACCCCTGGTCTGGGACCTCGCGCACGTCGCCAACCAGGAGGAGCTCTGGCTGGTCCGGGACGTCGGCGGCCGGGAGCCGGTGCGCCGCGACATCGACGAGCTGTACGACGCCTTCAAGCACCCGCGCGGGGACCGCCCGGCGCTGCCGCTGCTCGGCCCGGCCGAGGCCCGCGCCTACGTCGACCAGGTCCGGGACAAGGCCCTCGACGTGCTCGACCGCGTCCGGCTCGACGAACGCCCGCTGGTCGCCGACGGCTTCGCCTTCGGCATGATCATCCAGCACGAGCAGCAGCACGACGAGACCATGCTCGCCACCCATCAGCTGCGCGCCGGCGCGCCCGTGCTGGACGCCGCCGCGCCGCCGGCCGCCCGGCTCGACGTCTCCGGCGAGGTGCTGATCCCCGGCGGCCCGTTCACGATGGGCACCGACACCGAGGCGTGGGCGCTGGACAACGAGCGCCCGGCGCACACCGTGGACGTGCCCGCCTTCTTCATCGACGCGGCGCCGGTCACCAACCTCCGTTACGCGGAGTTCATCGCCGACGGCGGTTACGACGATCCGCGCTGGTGGAGCGGGCCCGGCTGGGACCACCGGCAGGCCGCCGGCCTGACCGCACCGATGCACTGGCGGCGCGACGGCGACGGCTGGGCGTACACGAGGTTCGGGCGCACCGGGCGGCTCGTCGCCGACGAGCCGGTGGTGCACGTCTGCTTCTTCGAGGCGGAGGCGTTCGCGGCGTGGGCCGGGCGCCGGCTGCCCAGCGAGGCCGAGTGGGAGAAGGCCGCCCGCTTCGACCCGGCGACCGGCCGGTCCCGGCGCTACCCGTGGGGCGACGATCCGCCGGAGCCGCGGCACGCCAACCTGGGCCAGCGGCACCTGTCCCCCGCACCGGTCGGCGCCTACCCGGACGGCGCGTCGCCGCTGGGCGTGCACCAGCTCATCGGCGACGTCTGGGAGTGGACCGGCTCCGGCTTCGACGGCTACCCCGGCTTCGCCGTGTTCCCGTACGCGGAGTATTCGCAGGTCTTCTTCGGCGGCGACTACCGGGTGCTGCGCGGCGGGTCGTTCGGCACCGACCCGGCCGCCTGCCGCGGCACGTTCCGCAACTGGGACCACCCGATCCGGCGGCAGATCTTCAGCGGGTTCCGTTGTGCCCGGGACGCCGGTCCCGAGCCTCGCTGATGTGCCGCCACCTGGCCTATCTGGGATCACCCGTACCGCTGTCGCAGCTGCTGTTCGAGGCGCCGCACGCCCTCGCCCGGCAGGCGTGGGCGCCGAACGACATGCGCGGCGGCGGCACCATCAACGCGGACGGCTTCGGCGTGGGCTGGTATCCGGCGGGCGAGGCCGCGCCGGTGCGCTACCGCAGCGCCGCGCCGATGTGGTCCGACGCCGCGCTGCCGGCGCTGGCCGCGCACACCAGCGCCGGGTGCCTGCTCGCCGCGGTCCGGTCGGCGACGGTCGGCATGCCGGTCGTGGAGACCGCGGCGGCGCCGTTCGCCGAGGGACCGTGGCTGTTCAGCCACAACGGGGTGGTCGCCGGGTGGCCCGACTCGCTCACCGCGCTCGCCGGCCGGCTGCCGGTGCGCGATCTGGTCACCCTCGACGCACCCACCGACGCCGCCCTGCTCTGGGCCCTGACCCGGCACCGGCTCCGCGCCGGGGCGCCGCCCGCCGAGGCCGTCGCCGCGACCGTGGCCGAGGTCTCGGCCGCCGCGCCCGGCTCGCGGCTCAACCTGCTGCTCACCGACGGCCGGCAGATCGTCGCCAGCGCCGCCGGGCACGCCCTGTCCGTACGGGCGGACGCCGCGTCCGTACTGGTCAGCTCCGAGCCCCTCGACCCCGGACCGGCCTGGCGAGCCGTGCCGGACGGCCACCTGCTCACTGCCACCGAGTCCACGCTGGACATCACCGCTCTAGGGAGATCATGACCCCGCTGGAGATCCATCTCGACGACCAGTACCTCGCCCGGACGCTGCGCAGCGACGTGGCCACCGGCCTGACCGCGACGCCCAAGTGGCTGCCGCCCAAGTGGTTCTACGACGCCCGGGGCAGCGAACTGTTCGAGGACATCACCCGGCTGACCGAGTACTACCCGACCCGTACCGAACGGGCGATCCTCGCCGAACGGGCCGCCGAGATCGCCCGGATCACCGACGCGAAGGCCCTCGTGGAGCTGGGCTCCGGCTCGTCGGAGAAGACCTGCCTGCTGCTGGACGCGCTGCTCGAGCACGGCACGCTGGGCGCCTTCACCCCGCTCGACGTGTCGTCCGCCGCGCTCGGCGACGCCGTCGACCGGCTCACCGCCCGCTACCCGGGCCTTTCCGTACGCGGCGTCGTCGGCGATCTGACCCGCCACCTGGCGCACATCCCGGACGGCGACAACCGGATGGTCGCGTTCCTCGGCGGGACCGTCGGCAACCTCGTGCCGGACGAACGCGCCGACTTCCTGGACCGGCTGCGTGCGGTCCTCGGCACCGGCGAGTGGCTGCTGCTCGGCACCGACCTGGTCAAGGACCCGGCGATCGTGGTGCCGGCGTACGACGACGCGGCCGGGGTCACCGCCGACTTCAACCGCAACGTGCTGCGGGTGGTCAACCGGCAGCTGGGTGCGGACTTCGAGGTGGACGCCTTCGAGCACGTCGCGATCTGGAACGCCGAGCAGGAGTGGATCGAGATGCGGCTGCGGGCCACCTCCCCGCAGCGGGTGCTGATCCGCGACCTCGACCTGACCGTCGACTTCGCCGCCGGCGAGGAGCTGCGCACCGAGATCTCGGCGAAGTTCCGCCGTGCCGGGCTGGAGGCGGAGCTCGCCGCGGCGGGCTTCGCGCTGCGGCACTTCTGGACCGATGCCGCCGGCCTGTTCGCGGTTTCCCTGGTGCAGGCCGACTGATCGGCCGGGCCGGGCCGGATCCCGGATCCGGCCCGGCCCTCGCGCGCCCACGAACGAGCCGGCGGTCGCGAGGACGCGCCGAAAGAGGCTTGAAGTTTTTGATTCTTTCGGCGATGACGGACCGGGTGGAGGCTCACGAAACTGGACAGATGCCTCCTCACCGACCCGACCCCTGGCAGGACCGGCCGCGGCACCGGATGCGTGGCCGGGACAAGGCGGAATTCGTCATCGCCGTGCTGCTGCTCGCCGCCCTGCTCGGCCTCCTGGCGATCAGCGTGGCGCGGGACAATCCGCAGGCACCGGGGTCGACGCCCAGCCTGGCGCCCTAGGGCGCGAAGGCCCGGATCGATGTGGCGTCGGTGGTGAACAGGCGCCCGCCCGCCACCACCACGTGATCGACCGCCGCGCCGTACCGGCGGCCGGGCGCCACGGACTCGCCGGTCGCCGGTGACAGGATCGCCAGGGCGCGGCCTCCGGTCGCGTAGAGCAGGCCGCCCGCGCGGACCGGCCGGCCCGGCTCGGCCAGCGCCCGCCGCCACAATCGGCGGCCGTCGCCCACCCCGTACGCCGCCAGCCCCGGGCCCGCCGCGAAGACCCGCCGCCCGTCGCAGGAGAGGCTCTCCACGGTGGATCGGACCGACCACACGACCCGGCCGGACCGCGAGTCGATCGCGCCGAAGCCGGCGCCGCCGCCGACCAGGAACCGGTCGCCGGCCGGGGTCGAGCTCAGCGCCGACCAGACCCGCCCCGAGCGCCAGCCGACCGCGCCGCCGCGCAGCGACACCGCCTGCGTGCCGAAGGCACCGTTCGTGCTGGAGAGCAACACCCGGGCGGATGCCACGACCTCGCCGGCCAGATCCGCGGAGTTCCGGGTCCACAGCTTCACCCCGTCGGAGACCCGGTACGCGACCACCTGGTTGCGGTCCTCGTCGCAGACGTAGCAGAAGCCGTGGGTCACCAGCACCCCGGAGCCCGCCACCAGCTTGTCGACCGTGCCGCTCTGCCGTGACCTCCACACCGGCCGGCCGGTCCGCAGGTCAAGCGCCGTGATCGTGCCCTCGTAGTCGCTCTGCGAGTGGCAACTCGTCTCGGTCGCGATCACCAGACCGTCCACGACGGCCAGGGTCTTGCCCAGATAACTGAAGCCGGTCGCCAGCCACAGCCGCCGGCCGGTACGCGCCTCCCGGGCGCCGACGCCACCGTTCTCGAACATGATCACGCGTTCGCCCGCAACCAGCGGCGGCTCCGGCGTGGTCTCGCAGCCCTCGACGCCGGGGCGCGGCGTCGCCGTCCAGCGCAGCCGCGCGCCGTCGACCGTGCTCAGGTTGAGCGCGTCCTCGTACGGGTTGTAGCCGGTGTTGCCGGGCCCGTAGCCGTCCTGCGTCCAGCCTGCGGCCGGACCCGTCGCCCGCGCGGCGACGGCGGCGGTCAGGATGGCGACGACGCCCAGCACGGCGCCCGCGACTCGCGTCCTCGTCTTCACGGCACTCACTATCGAGGCCGCGAGCGGGGCGAAGGCGGCTTTGCCCGAACACCACCCGATGCAGGCCGCGGCACCGGTCAGGGAATTACCGCGAGCGCCTCGATCTCGATCCGGAACGCCGGATCCACCAGGCCACTGACCTGCACCAGGGAGCTGGCCGGCGGCCGCAGCGGATCGATGAACTCGGCGCGCACCGAACGGAAGTCCACCAGGTCGCCCATGTTGGTGAGGAAGACGGTCAGCTTCACCACGTGGGCCAGGTCGGTGCCCGCCGCGGCGAGCGCGGCCTGGAGATTGAGGAAGACCTGGCGGGTCTGCGCCTGCGGATCGTCGGCGCCGACCATCCGGCCCTCGGCGTCGATCGGCACCTGCCCGGAGACCACGACCATCGTGCCGGTGAACGAGACGGCGTGGCTGTAGCCGTTCGTCGGCGGTAGCCCGGCGGGGTCGAGGTGGTGCCGCATGGCCGCAGCGTAACTAGGGTTGCGGCATGACGCGAGTGTTCGGCGAGGTTGCGGCCCTGTACGACGAGGTGCGCCCCGGCTACCCGGACGAGCTGCTCCCCGCCCTCACGGCCTACCACGGCGGCGTCCCCGCGCCGGTCGCCGACATCGGCGCCGGCACGGGCAAGTGCACGGAACTGCTGCTCAAGCTGGGCGCGCCGGTGACGGCCGTGGAGCCGGACCCCCGGATGGCCGCGGTGCTGGCGCACAAGTTCCCGCAGGTCGAGGTCGCGAACTCGGCCTTCGAGCAGTGGACGCCGCCGCAGGACGGATTCGGCCTGCTCGCGTGCGCGACGGCCTGGCACTGGATGGACGAGCAGACCCGCGAGCGGCGCGCCCGCACGGCCCTGCTGCCGCGCGGCACGCTGGCGATCCTCCACAACAGCCGCGGGTACGCCGTACCGCGGCACGCGGACGACATCAGCGCCGTTCTGCAGGCGATCGACCCGACCCCGTCGGTGGACGACCGCGCCGAGGACTGGGCCCGGGAGGGCCTCGAGAGCAGCGGGCTGTTCTCGGACGTCGAGGTGCACGGCTGGCACAGCTTCCCGGTGCTGAGGAAGGACCGCTACCTGCAACTGCTCCAGACGTTCTCGCCGTTTCGCCGCCACTCGACGCAGGACCAGCGGCGGGCGGTGACCGAGTTGAGCGCGGCGATCGACGGATTTGGCGGCGTCGTGGAGATGGACATCCACACCATCCTGGTGCTGGCCCGCGCGGTCTGAGGGCCCGGGTTATCGTTGACCGCGACCCCCGCCGTCCGGTGCCCGCTCCCGGACCGCGGATCCTCCCGGACTCGACAGAACCGTCGAGCGGATGCCTCTTTCAGGTGACGACCTCGTCGTTCAGCCGACCCCGTTAGGGACAAGTAAAAGAAAAAGGCGTGTCGCGGGGAAAGAAATGTGCACGGAAATCTCACGCGAGCCTTACCTGAGCGCCGCTGAAAACGCCTTCTTCCCGGACCGATCCGTTTACCCGGCTTGAGATCATGCGGCGGCACTGCTAGGCGCGGACTTTTGCCAGGCAGGCGCGCCTGATGGCGCATTTTCGCAGGCCGACCGGCTCGCACCGGCGCGCCCACCGTCAGCCGATCGGATTAGCCCGGTCGGCGCGGGCGGGCGGTATCGCGGTGTCGAAGTGGACGGACGGACGCACTATCGCGGCGCCGCGGCGAATCCGCCATCTTTGTCGCAGCGCCGGACCGCCGCACCGGATCGGCGCCACAACGAATCAAACAATGCGCACCGCGTCGACCTTCGTGACGTTGCGAGGTCGCACGCCAAGTCGTTCCAGGAGGACCACCATGGGCAACACCACCAAGCGCACCGCCACCGTCGCTGCCGCCGTCGTCCTCTCGGTTGGCGCCGGAACCGCGGCCTTCGCCTACGCCAGCGGGTGGTTCCAGGGCGGAGGCACGGTGAACGCCGCGTCGGCCGGTATCCAGAACGTGACCACGACGATCACCGTGGCGAACACCGTGCAGAACCGCCTGTTCCCCGGCAAGACGATCTCCGTGAGCGGCGACATCGTCAACCCCAACGAATACAAGATCAAGATCACTGGCGCCACCGTCACTGGCGTCACCTCGACCAAGAACGGCTCCAACAACGGGGGTTGCGCCACCGCCACGGCCGACCTCTCCGCGGCACTCACCGTCGTTCCGCTGGAGATCAACGCCGGCGCGACGGCCAACAACAAGGCGTTCACGCTCAAGATGGGCGAGAACGCGGCAGCCGCCTGCGCCGACAGCGTGCTCACCGCGACCCTGACCTTCGCCGGCGAACTCGTCCCCTGACGCACCGCGGTGGGGTGGAGCCTTCGGCCCACCCCACCGTCGGGTCATAGCCGGGGCGAGGTGGGGAGAGCATGAAGAGATGGCAGCAGGCGCTCGCCTCGGCGGCGGCCCTCGCGGGGCTGGTGGCCGCGTCCTCGCCACCCGCCGGTGGAACCAGCGAGCAGCCGATGGTCATCGCCTCGATGTCCGACGGCTACCCCCGCGAGCCGGTGTACCTCATCCTTCGTGGGCAGTTGAGCGGGCTGCACCCGGGAGCGGTGAAGCAGATCAAGGTGACCCTGGTCAACGACAGCGGCTTCACGGTCAGCCTGCACCGGCTCTCCGGACGGCCGGTGACGTCGTCGCGCCCGGACTGCCGGCCCTCGCCGGCGAACCTGCGGGTGCTCGACTATCGCGGACGCCTGCCGGTGACCATCCGGCCCCATACCCGCCGCACGCTGGCCGGATCGATTCCCATCGCGATGGGAATCGAAGCGACGCCCAAGTGCTCGAACACCAGCTTCTCGATCCTCGTCTCCGGCGCCGGCAGCAGGCGGCATCGGTGAGGCGGCCGAGACGAACCATCCTGATCGCCGGGGTGACCGTCACCCTGGCGGTCGGCGGCACGCTGGCCGCCAACGCGACCTGGTCGATTCCGAGCACCCCCACGTCCGTAAAGCTCACGACGGTGGACCTGCCGCGCGGCCCCAAGCCGAACGCCACCAAGGAGAACGGCGGGGCGGTCATCACCTGGTCGTCGCAGGAGATCGTGCCCGGCACCGCGATGCGGGGCTACATCGTCACCCGGCACGACACCGACGACGAGTCGTCGTCGAAGGTGTTCGCGGCGATCGCCGGCACGACGCTCACCGACACCGGGATGCCGCCCGGAAAGTTCTATTGGACGGTCACGCCGAAGTTCGCGGCATGGACCGGCGAGGAGAGCACGAAGAGCGAGAACCTGAAGTTCACCGCTCCGGCCGCCTCCGCGCGGACGGCCGTGGTCACCGGAGCGCCCCCGCCCGGCCGGCCCACGCCGTCCGCCGCCCCCACCCAGACGGCCGGTGGCGGGAGTGGGACGGCAGACCCGCCACCGGCCCCGCCCACCGGCCCAACGCCGCCCAAGGAGACCGACCCGCCCCCGGTCGCGGCGACCACCACGCCGCCGCCGACCGAGACCGTCCCGGATCCGGACCCATCCGGGGATGTCGGTCAGCAGTAGTCATCCCGAGTTCCCGTAGCCCTCGGCGTCGATCAAGGCGCCGGGGGCTGCGTGCGTCCTGCTTACTCTCCGTCGCGGCGGACACGGACGGATTAGGCCGTACCGCAACCGCGCCGCCCTGTATTCCGGCGCACAGCGGACGGTCGTCCGATGCGCGCCGGCGCCGCCGTGAGTCATGGTTTTCGGGCAGTCAACGAACTCACCGGAGAGACCGCCGACGGCGAACCTGAACATGAACGACGCTCGGCGATGAGCGGTCGGCGCAGACAGTGACCGCCGCGAGTTTGGATCGCCGGGCCCGCGATGCTAGCGGCCACGTCTTTCCCGATGAGCTCGGTTTAGCGCGTTGCCGCAGGTCAGGTGCGTGCCGGCTTTCACATTCCGGCGTACCTCGTGCGGGTTAAGCCGGACAGACCCTCCTGTCCGATTTATGCGCGGGCAACGGCGGACGGATTCCCGATCACGGAGCAGCACTTTTTCCGGAAATGTAGTAGTCGCTCCGGTTTTCGCCATCGCACCATCGCAGGAGGAAGCTCCGAATGCGCAAGCTCAACAGACGGCCAGCCGCCGCTTCACGCACGATCGGCGCCGCCGAGGTGACACCGTGATCCGCGACCTGCCGGTCGCGCGCGAGGTGCTCACCCGGCGTGACGGCACGTCCGGGCGCGATGGCGACGGGGACGCGTCCGAGGGCGTGCACGCCATGCCGGAGAGGACAATCGAGGTGGATCTCGACGACGAGCCCACCGCCGACCTTCGCGGCTCCGGCCGACGCCGCGGCTGGCTGCACCGGCTCGACGCGCGTACCCGATCGATCCTGACCGGCGCCGCGGCCGCGGCGGTGATCGTCAATGCCGGCGCGGTCTGGGCCTACTGGCGCATCACGGATTCGGAGACCGGCCGGCCGGCCGGCGGCACCGTCGTGGAGATGAACCTGCGCGCCCGCTCGGACCTGAACAAGGCCCTCGAGGCCGGCAGCACCGGAGACCTGACCGTGACGGTCACCAACGACAACAACTTCCCGATCCGGATCACCTCGGTCTCACCCGGCCAGGGCAACATCATCGCGGACGACGAGCACCGCGAGGCCGGCTGCGCGGACACCGGCGTGGTCGTCGCGCAGAACGCGGTCAAGGTGCGGTGGGACGTGCCCCGCAACACCGTCGGGGCGTTCACCGTTCCCGGCGGCCTGGCGATGGGTCCCGACTCCGACGCCGCCTGCGCCGGCGCCGTCTTCACCGTCCCGGTCCTGGTATCCGGCACGGCCGGCCACTGAGGCCGAACATGCCTGTGCCGGCGTCCGGCATGCCGACCGCTGAGGCCGCGCACGCCAGTGCCGATTTCGGCGTGGCCGACCGCTGAGGCCGCGCTTGCGCCGGGGCGGGTGCGGGTGCGGGGGCCGGTCATCACGGCGGCGGCGGCGATTTCGCGCCGCCTCCGCCGCACCTGATGCCCACCGGGCGCCCGTGGGTGCCCGGGCGGCGCCTCCGCCGGTAACAGAGCGTGGGCCTGGCAGCGCGCCGGAGTGAAATCGTAGCGCTGATCTGCAACTTGCACTACGCCCACAGGCTATCCACATTGCGCAGCGTGCGCGCACCGGACGGATGGTGTTCGATCAGCGGGATCACCGGCAGCGGCGGCATGGGGCTCCCGGCCACCGAGTCGTAGAGGTGCGCGCGGGCGCGTTCGATCGCCATGTCCGCGATCTCCTCGTCCCTCGAGGCCTTGCCGATGCCCTCGGCCATCACCCTCGAGGTCGCCTCCGCGTACCGGCGGACGTCCTTGAGGCACTGCTCGTAGCCGATCGCCGCCTCGTGTTCGCGGCCGCGGGCGGCCCGCGCCTCCGTCCGCTCGTACGCGTTGCCGTGCGACACGAACTTGAGCCCGACCGCCGCGCAGTCCAGGGCGATCAGCAGCAGCGCGATGCCGAGGTAGAAGGCGCCGATGCCCCAGAAGTCGGTCTTGACGAGGTACCACATCGCCTTGGTGCGGGCGCCGAAACCGGCGTCCGCCCGGATCACCTCGGCGTTGACCGTACGCTGATCGGCGATCTTGGCGGTGAGGTCCGCCTGCTCGGCGGCGCGGGCGGTCCGGGCGGCCTTCTGGGTGTCCTGCAGGCGGGCGGCCTGCGCGTCCAGCGTCGCCGCCTGGTCGTCGAGGCCGTGTGACCGCTGGACCAGGGTGTCGCAGAAGCCACCGGGCGGGCAGCCGGTCTTGCGGGACACGCCGTTGCCCTCCGAGTCGGCGATGGCCTGCTGATACAGCTCGCGTGCGTCCTTGCGCTTCTCGGCCGCCCGCGAGTTCAGCGCCCGCACCAGGCCGTCCTCGGCCATCGTCTGCTTCTTGAGCTCCCGCAGCCGGGCGTCGTAAGCGGCGATCGCCCCGCTGCCCTCGACCGCGCTGATCTGCTCGTTGTGCATCTCGTTGAGCCGCGCGTCGATCTCCGCCTGGTAGCGGGCCAGCATCAGGGGTTCGGTGATGATCACCGCGAAGAGCAGGGCGAGGGCGAGGCGGCCGAGGTACAGCCCGATCGTCGGGCGGCGCAGCAGGTCCTTGGGATCGGGCGAGTCCAGGCGGTCGTAGTTGATCGCCACCCGGCCCACCACGGCCCGGTCGTACGCGACCACCGCGATCGCCACCAGCGGGCCGACCAGCCACCGCCACCACGGGTGCGAGTAGTTCGCGCTCGCGTCGACGAAGGCGGCGCCCCCGACGGTCGCGTACAGGAAATAGAGCACGATGAAGACGCCGATGGCGTTGTAGAGAACGCGGTCGGAATGGGTCGTCACGCTGTCCGGGTTCACGTTGGCGATGCGGTGCAGGACGCGACGACGCATGGTGCCGAGTCTCGCCCATTGCGGCGGCGTGTGCGGGCGAAACGGGTGGATCACGCGGCGGCGGACGCCCGCGTGCTAGGGCGGATCATGACGGCCCGCGCGGGGCCCGGCTTCCGCCTCGCGACGCGGGATACGCACGCCCTAAGCCCGCTTGAGCGCGGTGGGCTCGGTGATGGTCACCCGGACGATCACCGAGGCCTGCACCGTCTGCCACTGTGGGTCGACGTCGAGCTCGAGGTCGGCCTCAGGCGCGCCCTTGAACGAGGCCATCCGCATCATCGGCTGTGCCCCGCCGCCGGCGCCCTCGTCGAGGATCTCCACGAGCCGGTCCACCTCGGCGCCGACGGCCTCGGCGTATTCGCGGGCGCGGTCCAGCGCGTCGGCGATCGCCGCGCGCCGCACCTCGGCACCGGCCCGGCTGCCCGGACGCAGCTGCCACCACGGGCCGGAGACCGAGACCTGATCCTGGCCGGCCAGGCGCAGCAGCAGCTCGCCGAGGACGCCGAAGTCGGAGACGGTGACCGTGGTGGTGACGCTTCCCGCGTACGCGGCGACGCGCTCGCCGCCGCCGCGCTTGAGCTCGGGGCGCACCTGCACGCCGCCGGTCTCGCGGCGCTCGACGGCGTCCGGGTATTCGTCGAGGTGGCCGCGGAGCGCGGCGGCCCGCTCGGTCAGCCGGGTCAGCGCGGTCTGCCGGTCCCGGTCGCGGGCGGACGCGGTCACGGAGAAGACCGCAAGCTCGGGCGGCACCTCGCGGGTCGACTCGCCCCGGACCACGATCATCGGTTGCTCGGCCATGGCCCGACGCTACCCGCCGGCACGCAGCACCGCCGGGCCGCGTGCCGGCGATGCCAGGCGGTCAGGCGGGCCACGGCCCGTCACGGCCGGTGCCGCGTGGCGGCGATGCCAGGCGGTCCGGCCGGCCACGGCCCATCACGGCCGTGCCGCGTGGCGGCGATGCCAGGCGGTCCGGCCGGCCACGGCCACGGCGCGGACCTGCCGCGTGGCGGCTAGACCAGGCAGTCCGGCCGGCCACGGCCAGGGCGCGGACGTGCCGCGTGGGGGTGGGGTCAGGCGGTCAGGCGGTTCACGGCCGCGGCGACGCGTTCGTCGGTCGCGGTCAGTGCGATGCGGACGTGCCGGGCCGCCGCCGGGCCGTAGAACGCGCCGGGCGCGGCCAGGATGCCGCGCTGGGCGAGCCAGTCGACGGTGTCCCAGCACTCCTCGCCGCGGGTCGACCACAGGTAGAGGCCGGCGGCGGAGTGCTCAATGGAGAACCCGGCCTTGACGAGGGCGTCCCGCAGCGCCTCCCGGCGGGCCGAGTAGAGCGCTCGCTGCTCGTTCACGTGCGCATCGTCGCCCAGGGCGGCGACCATCGCGGCCTGCACCGGAGCGGGCACGATCATGCCCGCGTGCTTGCGGACCGCGAGCAGCTCCGCGATCAGCACCGGGTCGCCGCCGAGGAAGCCGGCCCGGTAGCCGGCCAGATTGGACCGCTTGGAGAGCGAGTGCACCGAGACGATGCCGGTGTAGTCGCCGTCGCAGACCTCGTCGGCCAGCACCGAGACCGGGGTCTCCTCCCAGCCGAGGGTCAGGTAGCACTCGTCGCTGACCACGACCGCGCCGCGTTCGCGGGCCCAGTCGACCACCTTGCGCAGGTGTGCGGCGGGCAGCACCCGGCCGGTCGGGTTGGACGGCGAGTTGATCCAGACCAGCTTGACCCGCGGATCCGGGCCCAGCGCGGTCAGCGAGTCGGCGCGTACCACCTCGGCGCCGGCCAGGCGGGCGCCGACCTCGTACGTCGGGTAGCAGACCTGCGGGATGACGACGACGTCACCGCGGCCGACGCCGAGCAGCGTCGGCAGCCACGCCACCAGTTCCTTGGAGCCGATGGTCGGCAGCACGCCGAGCCGGCCGGAGGCGCCGCAGGTGCGGGCCAGCCAGTCGGCGATCGCCGCGCGCAGCGCCGGGGTCCCGGCCGTCAGCGGGTAGCCGGGCGCGTCGGACGCGTCGGCCAGGGCCGACTGGATCAGCGGCGGGACCGGATCGACCGGGGTGCCGACCGACAGGTCCACGATGCCGTCCGGATGCGCCGCGGCGACCGCCTTGGCCGGCTCCAGCAGGTCCCAGGGGAAGTCTGGCAGCGAGGCCGACAGCACGTCAGTGTGCGTCGCCGCGCGGCGGCTGCGAGGTCACGAACGGGGTGTCCTTGTCGATCTTGCCGACCTTGGAGGCGCCACCGGGCGAACCGAGGTCCTCGAAGAACTCGTAGTTCGCGCTCGTGTAGTCCTTCCACTGCTCCGGCACGTCATCCTCGTAGAAGATGGCCTCCACCGGGCAGACCGGCTCACAGGCACCGCAGTCAACACACTCATCGGGGTGGATGTAAAGCATCCGGTTGCCCTCGTAGATGCAGTCGACGGGGCACTCTTCGATGCATGCCTTGTCGAGCACATCGACGCAGGGCTCAGCGATGATGTAAGTCACGGGTCTTTCCCTTCCAGAGCCACGCCGCGGGACACCGCGACGGTACGGGCAGAGCCTAGTATCCCGCCGGAAGGAGGTGGCACGTGCTCCGACGGCAGGATGTGGGACACCGGGTAGTAGTTCGCCGAATTGTAGGTGTCTCCCAGAATCGCCCACTTTTCACGGACGCGCTCGGTGAGCTTGTCGAGCTGACGGAGACGGAACTCACGTTGGCCACCGCCAAGGGCACGCTGTGCATACCGCTGCGCGAGGTGCACCGGGCCAAGCGGGTGCCGCCCGCCCGCCGGCCGCCCGCCGCTGACGTGGTCGCCCTCGAGCTCGCGGCGAACGAGGCCTGGCCGGCCCCGGTCCAGGCCCGCCTCGGCGGCTGGATCCTGCGCGCGGCGCAGAACTGGACGGGCCGGGCAAATTCGGCGTTGGCGGTCGGCGACCCGGACCGCACTCTCGAAGACGCCATCGACGCCGTCGAGCAGTGGTATGCGGCCCGAGGCCAGCGCCCGATGATCAACGCGCCGATGCCGCTGGCCGCCCCGGTCAACGCGGCGCTCGTCGCCCGCGGCTGGACGGCCCGCCCGCTGACGCTGCTGCAGACCGCCGCCGTGCCCGGCCTGGTCGGCGACGTCCGGCGGGACCTGCCGCCGGTCGAGCTCGCCGACACCCCCAGCGACGCCTGGTACGAGATGGTCGCGGAGCACAAGGGCGCGCTGCCCGCGGTCGCGAGGCAGCTTCTCACCGGCGTTCCGGACGTGGTCTTCGCGTCCGTGCGGGACGAGGCCGGAGGCCTGCTCGCGATCGGCCGCGGCGCGGTCACCGGCCCGGATCGCTGGCTCGGGATCTCCCTGGTGCAGACCGCGCCGGCCGCCCGGCGGCGCGGCCTGGGCCGGCACCTGGTGCGCGCGGTGGCCGGCTGGGCGCAGCAGCGCGGCGCCGCGCGGGCCTACCTGCAGGTGGAGGAGCGGAACACCGGCGCGTCCGCGCTCTATCAGGGTCTCGGTTTCCGCACCCACCACACCTACCTGACCCGCGAGGCGCCCGGCTGACGGGCGCCTCAGCGGCGGACGACGCGGCGCGGCTTGGTCGTCTTCGCCTTGGCGAAGGCCGCGAGCGACCGGGACCGGTAGTCGCGCCCGAGCATGGTCGCGATCCAGTAGCCGAGCAGCGTGCCGACGATGGCGAAGCCGCCGTAGAGCCAGACCTGGGAGAAGAAGTTCCCGGCGCCCGAGGCGAACGGCGTGTCACCGCTGATGAACGGCCCGACCAGGATGGTCAGCAGCATCCCGCCGAGCGCCGCGGCGCCGATTTCGGGCAGCCACGAACTCGGCGGCACCCGCTGAGCGCGGACGAACGTCACGATCGCCAGCACGATGCCGATGGCGGCGAACATCGCGATCGAGACCCGGCTCTCGGCCGTCTCGTTGTCGGTGAAGCCGATGCGGATCACGAGCCGCGCGATCACGTTGATCGCGAACAGGCCGACCGCCAGCACCACGATCGGCACCCAACGCTGCTTCATGGCGTCCTCCCCTGACGAACTACGGCTTCTCGCCGCAAATGAATCGTGGCTCGGGATCGTAGCGCCAGGTGAACTTCTCGCGCGCGATCTCTTTGCCGTCCTTGCGGATGACGCGCCACGCGTCCTGGGTGAAGCCCGGAAGTCCGCTGCTGGTGATGCACTTCGGCCCCGGCTCGCGGTAGACGGTCGGCGGCGAGGTGAGGTCGCGGCGCGGGCTGCGCACGGTCTTGACGCTGTCGTAGACCTTGGTGCTCCACAGCGTGACGGTCACGGACCGGTTCGTGTACGCCGTGTCGATGAAGACCCCGTACGGCGTGGTGTTCTTGAATTTCAGATCGAGCGTCGGGTAGAAGATCGTCGACTCGATGACCGCCGGATAGCGGGAGAAGTAGAACGAGTGGGGCTTGTGCTCGACGTCCTCGAGCCCGGCGTAGTAGGCCGCGTTGAACAGCGTCGTGGTGAACTGCGAGGCGCCGCCGCCGACGCCCGGCTCGAGCCTGCCGCCGACGATGACCGGGGCGTCCTGGTAGCCGGAGTCGTAGTCGCGCTCGCCGGTGTGCGCGTTCAGCGAGAACGTCTCGCCCGGCAGCACGACCGCGCCGTCGACGGCCCGGGCGATGTTCATGATGTTCTGGCTGCGCGGCGAGCCGCCGCCGCCGGTGAAGCGGGTGGTGAAGGTGGAGACCTTCTCCTTGACCCCGAGGGCGGCCAGGTCGGTGTCGGTCCTGGTGGCGTTCTGCGTGGTGAGGCTCGCGACGACGGACCGGGGCCCGGTGTTGGGCAGCACGCCGAGCAGCGCCGGGCCGAGCAGGTTGAGGTCGACCATGTCGCCCGGGCGGCCCTCCACGATCGCCGGCTTTCCGCCCTTCAGGACGATCTTCGCCGGCTCGGGTGGCGTCTCGACCCGGGCGAACTCCTTCGCGGCGGCGTCGTGCAGCCGCGGGCCGTCGATCATCGGGGTCAGCAGCCCGTAGTCGTCGGAGCGGAAGACCAGGCCCCTGGCGATCGCCCTGGGCGTCAGGGTGAGCGACCTGCTGCCGACGGTGATGGTGACCGGCGCCGCGACGGCCGGGATCGCCAGGCCGGACATCAGCACGTCGACCTGCTCCGCCGTCGTCGCCGGCGGCTTGGTGGGCAGGGTGATCTCGGCGGTGCCGCCGACCAGCCAGGCCTTGCGGATCGCGGCCACGGCGGCCGGCAGGTCGAGGTTCCTGCCCGGCGCCGGGTAGGTGGCGGCCGGCCTCAGGCCCGCGTACGCGATGCCGGGCTTCTTCATCGTGATCTGCTTCGGGTCGACCTGCCCGCGCAGCACCGCCTCGAGCTTCGTCGCGTCGATCTCGATGACCGGCGGCACCGTGCGCCCGTCGAGCAGCGCCGGGCCGCCGCTCCTGATGGCCCTGCCGACCGACAGGTCGACGTTGAGCGTCATGGCGATGTCGGCCGGCTTGATCGAGAAGGCCTTGCCGGCCAGGTTCACCGACACCGGTTCGCCCCGGCGCGGCTCGACCGCGGTGGTCAGCGTGCGCTCGGCCTCGGTGCGGGACAGGCCTCCCAGGTCGACGCCGAGCACCCGGGTACCTCGCGGAACGTCACCGCCGTAGGCCCAGGCGGCCGCGGCGGCTCCCGCGATGAGGACGGCCGCCACGGTGCCGACCACGACGATCCGCTTGCGGCTGACCGGCCCCTCGGCGGGGGACGCGTCCTGCGGCGCTAGCGGGTCCGGCGCTGTCGATGGGGCCTGACCGGCGGAAGATTCTGAGACGAACACGGCGTAAGTGTGCAGGCCGGGCGCCGATAGCGACAAACGCCACGAGCGGTCGTCACAGCTTTGTGACAGGCGCCGGCTTCAAGATCAGCTTGTACATGTACACGGCGAACGTCAGGCTGCCCACGAGGATCATCACCAGCGCGACCCAGTTGTCGCCGCTGATCAAATAGTCACCCTCCGTGGTCCTGAACCCGGTCGCGGCGAACATGATCAATGTCCAGACCGCCCACGGCGGGCCCAGCGCCCAGCGCCGGCCGACAGTCGTCACGGCGAACCAGCAGAGCGCCAGGTTGGCGACCACGGCCACCGGAATCGCCACCCCGATCGGCACGCCGCCGATCCGCAGCGGGGTCAGCACGAGCTCCAGCACCGCGCTGAAGATCGTGGCGAGCATGGCGACGACGAGGCCGGCGGTCCTGATCGTCGTCTCGAGCGCCCGGCTCGGCTCGGCCCGCGGCGCCGGGTCGGCGGAGGCCGAGGCGGGAGCCTCGAGCGTCATCGCCCGACCACGTTGCTGAACAGGTCGGCCTCCCACTTGTGCGGGCCGCCCACCTCGCCGCGGTCGCCCTTGACCAGGGTGAAGTATTCGACGCCCATGAACTCGCCGCCGAAGTCCCCGGCGATGCCGTACAGCCAGGAGTTCTCCGGGATCTGGGTCGCGTGGGCGCGCATCGCGGCGACCTTCTGCTCGTAGAAGTCCGTGCCGTCGATCCGGGCCGCGATCTCGTCGTCGGGGTGGCCGAACGGCAGGTCCTCGACGTTCTCCACGTCGGCGAACGGGTTGTCGTCCATGCCCCGGAACGCCGCCATCCCGCCCTCGAGCACGCTCAGCGGCATCGCGGTCCAGTAGATCTTCTCCGGCCCGAAGCCCTCGGCCTCGGCCAGTTCCGCCGCACGCATCGCGACCCGGTGCGCCTGGATGTGATCGGGATGACCGTAGAAGCCGTTCTCGTCGTACGTGATGAGCACCTGCGGGCGTACCTCCCGCATGATCTCCAGGCACTGCCGGGCGGCGACCTCGAGGTCGGCCTGCCAGAAGGCCCGGGGGTGGTTGTTGGTCTCGAGACCCATCATCCCCGAGTCGCGGTAGCGGCCCGCGCCGCCGAGGATGCGGTGATCGGTGACGCCCAGGGCGGCGCAGGCCCGGTCGAGCTCGCCGATCCGCCACCCGCCGAGCTGGTCCGCCTGCCGGGCCTCGAGCTGCGCCAGCGTGGGGACGTGGATCTCGCCCTCCTCGCCGAGCGTGCACGTCACCAGGGTCACCAGGGCACCCTCGGCGACGTAGCGGGCCATGGTGGCGCCGGTGCCGGTGACCTCGTCGTCCGGGTGGGCGTGCACGAGCATCAGGCGGCGTGCGGGCAGCGCGTTCGTCACGGCCGCCACTCTACGCGCGAGCCCCGGACGCCCCCACGTACGCGGTTTGCCAGGCGCGAGGGGCGGGTGATCGGCGATGCTGGTCGGCGTGGAGTATCCCGAACTGGCGGACCGCACCGGCCGGTTCCGTTTCGGCACCCCGCACGCCCTGACGGTCGGCGACGACGGCGCGCGGGTCGCCTTCCTGCGCTCCGCCGGCCCCCGGGACCCGGAACCCGGCCTGTGGTCGCTCGACGTCGCCACCGCGGCGCTCACCCTGGTGGCGGCCGGGCCGGTCCACTCGTACGCGGGCTCGGCGAAGCTCGACGTGCTGGCCTGGGCGCACGAGGGCCGGCTGTTCACCTCCACCGCCGGGCGGATCGACACCGCCGCCACGGCCCTGGACCCGCGCCCGGACCCGGCCGGGCGGCACATCGGCTACCTCACCCCCGACGGCTGTCTGCGGGTGATCACCGGCTCCGACGATCAGCTGATCGCGGGCGAGCCCGACGCCTCCTGGGGAGTCGCGGAGCCGGCCGCGGCCGAGTTCGGCCGCGACCGCGGCTGGTGGTGGTCCCCCGACGGCACCCAGATCCTGGCCGTACGCAGCACCGACACGGCACCGAGCCTGCACCTGCTGGACCTGTTC
Source organism: Actinoplanes sp. NPDC026623 (assembly GCF_040638275.1). Taxonomy (NCBI): domain Bacteria; kingdom Bacillati; phylum Actinomycetota; class Actinomycetes; order Micromonosporales; family Micromonosporaceae; genus Actinoplanes; species Actinoplanes sp. NPDC026623. The sequence goes on from NZ_JBEZXZ010000063.1 coordinate 37,240, forward strand.
GGCGGCTGGGTCGACGTGCACTGGGACCGGGAGACCTACCCGTACCTGACCGACATGCACTGGAGCGGCACCGGGCACGCCCTGATCACGGTGCTGCGGCGCACCCAGCAGCACGGCCTGGTGCTCTCCATCGACCCGCGCACCGGCGAGACCCAGGTGCACGCCGAGCTCGCCGACGCGCGCTGGGTCGAGCCGCTGCCCGGCACGCCCCGGCAGCTGCCCGACGGCCGCATCATGGTCGGCGGCGAGCTGGCGCACGACGGCTTCGACGCCCGCTGCCTCTTCGCCGACGGCAGCCTGATCACCCCGCCCGGCCTCTACATCCGCCGGGTCGCCGGCGTCCTGCCCCGGCCGACCGGCGGCCCCGAGATCATCATCGAGGGCACCGAGGGCGAGCCCGCCGAGCAGCACGTCTTCGCGGTCCGCACGGCGCAGGCCGGCGGCGTCAGCTCCCGCCGGCTCACCGCGGAACCCGGCTGGCACACCGCCACCGTCGGCGGCGACGTGCTCGTCGTCGACCTGACGGTCCTCCGCGGCTCGGCCGAGGTCCGCGAGCTGCCGTCGGTGGCGGAGCCGCTGCCGTACGCGCCCCGGCCGGTCCTCGAGCGGGTGACCGACCGGCGGCTGCCGAGCGGGGTCCTCTACCCCACCGGCCACGTGACAGGCACCAGACTGCCGGTCCTGCTCGAGCTGGGCGAGGGGCCGGGACACCAGCAGGTCGTGGTCGACCCGGCCCGCTGGCAGGAGCGGCAGTGGTGGGCCGACGCCGGCTTCATCGTGGTCAGCGTCGACTCCCGGGGCACACCGGGGGTGGCGCCCAGCTTCGAGAAGGTGATCTACCGGCGGCTGGCCGACGTGGCCCTGATCGACCACATCGACGCGCTGCGGTTCCTCACCGGCAAGCACCCCGACCTGGACCTGAGACGGGTCGCCGTGCGCGGGACCCGGCTCGGCGGCTGGCTGGCGGCCGTGGCCGTGCAGCGCCGGCACGACATCTTCCGCTGCGGCGTCGCCCTCGACCCGATCACCGACTGGGCCGCGCTGCCCACCGCGTACGCGGAGCGCTATCTCGGCAGCCAGGCCGACAACTCCGACGTCTACCACCACCATCGCGTGGAACCGGCGGCGGCCGGGCTACTGATCTCCCCCGCCGGGGGGCTGTCCGAAGAACTCGCATTCGTGACCCGGGAGTGTGCATGACGTCAACCCTGATCGGCCGCAGCCTGCCCTTGGAAGCCACGGCGACGACGGCGGCCGACTACCTCCAGCTCGGCGAGACGGCGCCCCGTACGGAGCTGTGGGACGGCGGCGTACTCACCTGCCCGAGAGACACGCCGAGACACCAGCTGATCCTGAACGCCCTGGCGAACGCGCTCCGGGCGAACCGCACGGACCTGAACGTGATCGCGGGCGTACCGGTGCACCTGGGCCCGCACCGCATCGCGGTCCCGGACCTGATCATCGCGGGCACGATCGACCTGGACCAGCCGCTTGTCGACGCCGCGTCGGTGCGCCTGGTCTGCGAGATCACGTCCGCGACCAGCGCGACGATCGACTGGTCCCTGAAGATGCACGCGTACGCGCAGGCGGGCATTCCGTGCTACCTGCTGGCGGAGCCGGAGCGGGGGCTGCTGCACAGCTACATGCTGTCGGCGCAGGGCTATGTCGAGCAGTCGGTGATGCAGCTCGTCCGAGTCACCGGGCTGAATCTCTGACCGGCCCGATCATGGCCGGTTGTGGGAAACTCGGGCCATGACGTCCGCCATCTTCGGCCGGGGATTGCCGATGACAGAGCACGAGTTCCTCGCGCTGGGCGAGACCTCCGAGCGCGTCGAACTCTTCGACGGGAGCTTGTACGTGACCCCCGCACCGACCCCGCGGCATCAGATGATCTCTCGAAGGCTGGCGAACCTGCTCGACGCGGGCGCCGGCAAGGCTGGGCTGATCGTGATGGAGGCGGTCAACGTACGGCTGCAACCCGGCCGGATCCCGATTCCCGACCTCGTGGTGACCACCGAGATCGACCTGGACGAGTCTGTCATCGACGCCGAGGCGGTCCTGCTGGTCTGCGAGATCGTCTCGCCCTCGAACGCCTCAGCAGACAGGGTGCTGAAGATGCACTACTACGCGGCCGCGGGCATACCCTGGTATCTGCTGGTCGAACAGGACACCGCCGCGCTGCACCTCTACGAGCTCACCGGCGACCACTACGCGGAGCGGTCGGTCACGAAGGCCGGCGAGGTGCTGCACCTGACCGAGCCGCTGGCCGCCAGGATCCCGCCCGCGGATCTGCGCCCGCCAGACTGACCCGCACGCCCCGACCTCTACCGCAGCCCCCCACGCGGCACTAACCTGAGCCGAATTCACTTCTGAGGGGGACGTGGGTCGTGGACGCACTGCCGAGCTTTCCGCCGGGTTTCCTCTGGGGCGTCTCCACCGCGTCCTATCAGATCGAGGGCGCCGTGCACGAGGACGGCCGGGGCCAGTCGATCTGGGACACCTTCGCCCACACGCCCGGGCGCGTGCGCGACGGCGACACCGGCGACGTCGCCTGCGACCACTACCACCGCTGGCCGGAGGATGTGGAGCTGCTCGGCGACCTGGGTGTGCGCGCCTACCGGTTCTCCATCGCCTGGCCCCGGGTGCAGCCCGACGGCTCCGGGGCCGTCAATCCCCGGGGCCTGGACTTCTACGACAACCTGGTCGACGCCCTGCTGGCGCGCGGGGTCATCCCGGTGCCCACGCTGTTCCACTGGGACCTGCCCCAGGCGCTGGAGGACGCCGGCGGCTGGCTGAACCGCGACACCGCGTACCGGTTCGCCGAGTACGCGGCCGTCGTCGCGGACCGGCTCGGTGACCGGGTCACCCGCTGGATCACCCTCAACGAGCCGATCGTGCACCTGGCCGAGGGGTACGCCTTCGGCACGCACGCGCCGGGGCGGGCGCTGATGTTCGACGCGCTGCCGGTCGCGCATCACCAGTTGCTCGGGCACGGCCTGGCGGTGCGCGCCCTGCGCGCTCGCGGCGCCACCGAGGTGATGATCACCAACAACTGCACGCCGGTGCGGCCGGCGGGCCCCGGTCCCGAGGACGCCACCGCGGCCGCGATCTACGACGCGTTCCACAACGGACTGTTCCTCGATCCGATGCTGACCGGCCGGTATCCGGAGCTGTCGGGGATGCCCGCCGACGCCCCGTTCATCCACGACGGCGACCTCGACATCATCGGCACGCCCGTCGACGCGCTCGGCATCAACTACTACCAGCCGAACCGGATCGGCGCGCCGGGGGCCGACAGCCCGCTGCCGTTCGAGATCCTGCCGATCGAGGGCGTGCCGCAGACCGCGTTCGGCTGGCCCGTCGTTCCCGGCGGGCTGCGCGAGCTGATGGTCGGGCTGCGTGCGCGTTACGGCGCCGCGCTGCCGCCGATCTACATCACCGAGAACGGCTGCTCCACCGTCGACGTGCCCGACGCCGACGATCGGGTGCACGACGCCGCGCGCATCGACTATCTCGACTCCCACCTGCGCGCCCTGCACCAGGCCATTGACGAGGGCGTCGACGTCCGCGGGTACTTCGTCTGGTCGCTGATGGACAACTTCGAGTGGGAGGAGGGCTATCACCAGCGCTTCGGGCTGGTACGCGTCGACTACGACACCCAGCGCCGAACACCGAAGGACTCGTACGAGTGGCTCCGCTCGGCCCTGGCCGCCCAACCGTGACCGACCCCGTCACCGTCGCCGTCGAGCCGACCGCCCGGGTCGGCACCCGCTGGATCTCGCTGCTGTCGCTGGCCAGCCTCGGCCTGTGGATGGGCTACTTCGGCCCCCTCCAGGTGCTGCTGCCCAACCAGGTGCAGGAGACGGCGGGCGACGACAAGACCGTCGTGCTCGGCATCGTCACCGGCGCCGGCGCGCTGGTCGCCGCCCTGGTCGGCCCGATCGCGGGCGCGATCTCGGACGCCACCACGGCGCGCACCGGGCGCCGGCACACCTGGATCGCCGCGGGAGCCCTGCTCGCCTTCGCGGGCCTGGCCCTGCTGGCCGTGCAGCACACCGTGCTCGGGCTGGCGCTCGCCTGGTGCGTCGCGCAGACCGGGCTCAACACCCTGCAGGCCGGGCTCACCGCGATCGTCCCGGACCGCGTGCCGGTCCGGCAGCGCGGGCTGGTCTCCGGCTGGGTGGGCCTGACCCAGTCGATCGGGGTGGTCATCGGCGTCCTGCTGGTCACCGCGGTGATCGCCGGCACGGTCGGCGGCTACCTGCTGATCGGCGTGCTGGTGGTGCTCACCGCGACGCCGTTCGTGCTCGCCACCGCCGATCCCCCGGCGGCGGCCGGCACCGTGCCGCGGCTCAGCGCCCGGTCGCTGCTGGGCTCGTACCGGTTCAGCCCGCGCGAGAACCCCGACTTCGCGTGGGCCTGGATCACCCGCTTCCTGGTGCAGCTCGGCAACGCCATGGCCACGCTCTACCTGCTGTACTTCCTGCGCGACCGGGTGGGCTACGCGGACCCCGACACCGGGCTGCTGCTGCTCATCGTCGTGTACACCGCCGCGACCCTGCTCACCGTGGTCGTCGGCGGGGTGCTGTCGGACCGGGCCGGCCGGCGCAAACCCTCGGTGATCGTGTCGGGGTACGTCATGGCCGCCGCGGCCGTGCTGCTCGCCTTCTGGCCGACCTGGACCGGCGCCCTGATCGCCGCGGGCGTGCTCGGTCTCGGCTTCGGCGTCTATCTCTCCGTCGACCAGGCGCTGATCACCCAGGTGCTCCCGGCCGCCCAGGACCGGGCCCGGGACCTCGGCATCATCAACATCGCCAACTCCGCGCCGCAGGTGCTCGGCCCCGCGCTGGCCTTCCCCATCGTGGCCTACCTCGGCGGCTATCCGGCGCTGTACCTCACGGTCGCCGCGGTCACGGTGCTCGGCTCCGTCCTGGTCACCCGGATCCGCTCGGTCGCCTGACGCCGGCGTCCGCCGCGAGCCGGGTGGCGACCGCGGCGCGGCGCCCCACGCCGAGTTTGGCGAGCACCCGGCCGACGTGCACCCCGACCGTGCCCACGCTGAGGAACAGCCGCCCGGCGATCTGCCGGTTCGTCAGCCCCTCGGCGACCAGCACGGCCACCTCCCGTTCCCGGGCGGTCAGGTCGTGCCGGTCGCCGGACCGCGGCCGGCGCGCGTTCATCCGCCGCTCGTCGCGTACGACCGAGTCGTACAGCAGCGGGGCCTGTGCCGCGGTGAAGCGGGAGCGGGCGTCGGCGTAGCGGGCCCGCGCCTGCTCCGGCCGCCGCAACGCGGCCAGGGCATTCGCGGCGAGGTGGTGTGCTCGTCCCGCGGCGAGGCG
>NZ_JBEZXZ010000064.1:0-40708 GCF_040638275.1 Actinoplanes sp. NPDC026623
CCGGAGGCGGCTGCTGGCCACGCGGGCCTCCCGTAGGAGGCTGCTGACCCCGGCCGCCGGCCGGAGCGTCGTAGCCCTCCGGCCGCCCGTACGCCGCCCGGGGGTCGTAGCCGCCCTGGTCGCCGTAGCCGTCGCCCTGGTCGTAGCCCGCACCCGCGGGTGCGCCGTAGGCGTTGCCGCCGCCGTAGGGCTGGCCGCCCTGAGGGCCGCCGTAGGCGCTGGCGCCGGCGGGCGGTCCGTAGGCGTTGCCGTTGTCTACGGCGCCGCCCTGGCCGTCCCACGAGCCGTAGCCGCCACCCTGCTCGACGGGCTCGGCCGCGGCGCCGTAAGCGCCGCCGGCGTAGCCGTTGCCGCCCTGGTAGGCGCCGCCCTGTCCGGCGTAGTTGTCGGCGGGCTGGCCGTAGCCGCCGGGCTGGCCGTACGCCGGCTCCGCGCCGCCGTAGCCACCCTGGTCGGCGTAGCCGGCCTCGGGCGGGTAGCCGCCGGGCTCCGGCCGGTACATGCCGGTCGGCTCGTCGTAGCGCTGCTGCGGTGCCGGCTGATCGTAGCCGCCACCCTGCGGAGCGCCGTACGGCGCCGCCTGGTCGTAGCCGGCCTGCTCGGGGTAGCCGGCCTGCTCGGGGTAGCCGCCCTGCGGTGCGCCGTAGCCGCCATAGGCCTCGTCGGCCGGCTCGGCGTAGCCGTTGCTCTGCGCCGGCACCGGGGCGCCGCCGTACTGGTTGGCCGCGCCGTAGGCCTCAGCGCCCGCTGCCGCGCCGTATGCGCCCGCTGTGGCACCGGCCGCACCCCAGCCGCCGGGAGCGTTGTAGCCGCCGCCCGGAGGGATAGGCGCGCCGTACGGGTCCGGGAACTCGTCGACCACGGGGGGCGCCCGGTGGATCATCGTCGGAGCGTCCGCGATGGACGGTGCGCCCGAACGCGGAGCGATCATCGTGGCATCGCTGGCTCGGGCACCCACCGGGGCGCCGGCCAGCCGGGTGTCGCCGGCGCCGGCGTACCGGCCGCCGCCTCCGGCCGGGGGCACGGTGCCCATGGGGTCCGCGCCGTCCGCGCCGTCCGCGTCCTCGCCGGACTTGCGGCGCATCACGACCAGCACGATCGCGCCGATGCCGGCCGCGACGAGCAGGCCGCCCAGGATGATGAAGAGCATCGAGCCGGAGCCATCGTCGTCATCCGAGGCCAGCTTCGTGTCCGCCGCCGGGTCGGACGCCTCGTCGGTCGCCTGCTCGTCGTCGGCGGCCTCGTCGGTCGGCTCGGCGCTGGTGGTGGCCGACACGGACGGGCTCGCCGACGGCGACGCGGTGGCGGCCGTCAGCTTGATGGTGAGCGGCACGTTGATCGACTTGTCGGCCTTGCCCTGCGCGGTCACCTTGGCGATGTCGTAGCCGACCTTGGTGGCGCCGACGAACAGTTCTCCCACCGCGATGGGCTGGCTGTCCGACGAGTTGAAGGAGTATCCGCCCTCGCCGTTGGTCGTGGTGTTGAAGGTGCGGTTCGTCCGGTCCCGGAGCGCCACCTGCGCGCCCGAGACGGCCTTGCCGTCCTGGTCCTTCACCTTGCCGCTGACCTGGCGCACCGACTCCGGCTTGTCCTCGCCGCGCACGGTGATCTTGCGGGTGACGCTGCCGCTGTCGTTGTCGGCTCCGCCGACCATCGTGGCCGTGACCTGAACCTGGGTTTCGAGGGTCTCGCCCGGCTCCACGGCGCCCGCCGTCAGCGTGGCCGTGTACTGCTTGCTCCCTCTGAAGGGGATCGTGTCGTCGAAGTCGCATGCTCCGGAGCAGCGCAGCCCGTCGGCGCTGATCAGCACGCTCACGTTCGTGGTCTCGCCGGCCGCGCCGGTGTTCTTGTTGTTGACCACGTAGGTGAGGGTCGTCTTGCCGCCGGAGGGAATGTCACCCGACGTCAGTGTCGACACGGTTACAATGGGTGATTCTGCTAGTGCTGCTGAGGGGGCGGTGACGAGAACGCCACCGATCAGTGCCAGGAACGCACCGGCCTGGAGAGCCTTGGCTCGTAGGTGCGTTGTCACGTCCACCGCCTTCCGGGTCGCACGGTCACCGGGCTGCCTTCGAGTGCCCTATGATCCCGCGACGATTACACACCGTCGGCCACTATGCCCTGTCGCACGGCGTTAGCGCGACCCAGGGCCGCCGGGTTCTTATCTGAAGTCGGGTCGTATTGTCCCGACGTGTCTCCTGCGCACAATAAATCCGAGTCCGTGGCCGACGCGTTGGACGCGCTGGATCAAGGCGTCGAACCCGAGCGCACGGTGCTGCGCGACGCCGTACGAGCGCTGCTCGCCGAGTTGGCGCGGACCGCGCCCGGCCGATCGGTGGAGGTCCGTATTCCACCTTTCGGTGCAATTCAGTGCGTGGCCGGTCCGCGGCATACCCGGGGCACTCCGCCCAATGTGGTCGAGACCGATCCGATGACCTGGCTGCTGGTGGCCACCGGCCGCCTGGCCTGGGCCGATGCCGTGGAGTCCGGCCGGGTGCGGGCCAGTGGAATACGCACCGATCTGGCTCCGTACCTCCCTGTGCACCCAAGCTGAGCGGTCTCCGGCTCGCGTACACTGGGCGGTCGGAAGAGGCCAGCAAGTCCGAGCAGATCAGCATGAGGGAGCAAGCGCGTGCCCCGAGGCGACGGCCGGTTGACCGACGATCTCGACCCACAGGACCGCGGACCTCGGGATGCCTGCGGCGTCTTCGGGGTCTGGGCGCCCGAGGAAGAGGTCGCGAAACTTACCTATTTCGGGCTTTTCGCACTCCAGCACCGGGGCCAGGAGGCGGCGGGCATCGCCGTCAGCGACGGCTCCGGCGTGGTCGTCTACAAGGATCTTGGACTGGTCTCGCAGGTCTTCGACGAGCCCACCCTCGCCAGCCTGCGCGGGCACCTGGCCATCGGCCACACCCGCTACTCGACCACCGGCGGCTCCAACTGGGAGAACGCCCAGCCGACGATCCGGGCCACCACCGCCGGCACGACGATCGCGCTGGCGCACAACGGCAACCTGGTCAACACCGCCGAGCTCGCCCGTGAGGTCGCCGAGCGCGGCCTCGAGGCCGACATGGGCACCTCCGACACCGCGCTGGTGACGACGCTGCTGGCCGGCCGCCCCGACCTGTCGGTGGAGGCCGCGGCCGTCGAGGTGCTTCCGCGCCTGCGCGGCGCGTTCAGCTTCGTCTTCATGGACGAGGGCACGCTGTACGCGGCCCGCGACGCGCAGGGCGTCCGCCCGCTGGTGCTGGGCCGGATGGAGCGCGGCTGGGCGGTGGCCAGCGAGACCGCGGCGCTCGACATCGTCGGCGCGAGCTTCGTCCGCGAGGTCGAGCCCGGTGAGATCATCGCGATAGACGAGCACGGGCTGCGTTCGACCCGCTTCGCGGCGCCGGAGCCGAAGGGCTGCCTCTTCGAGTACGTGTATCTCGCCCGTCCGGACACCACGATCGCCGGCCGCAACGTCTACTCGGCCCGCGTCGAGGTCGGCCGCAAGCTGGCCAAGGAGCACCCGGTCGAGGCCGACCTGGTCATCGGCGTGCCGGAGTCGGGCATCCCGGCCGCGATCGGCTACGCGGAGGCCTCCGGCATCCCCTACAGCGCGGGCTTCATGAAGAACGCCTACGTCGGCCGCACCTTCATCCAGCCCTCGCAGACGATCCGCCAGCTCGGGATCCGGCTGAAGCTCAACCCGCTGCGCGAGGTCGTGCGCGGCAAGCGGATCGTCGTGGTCGACGACTCGATCGTGCGCGGCAACACCCAGCGCGCCCAGATCCGGATGCTGCGCGAGGCGGGCGCCCTTGAGGTGCACGTGCGCATCTCGTCGCCGCCGGTGAAGTGGCCGTGCTTCTACGGCATCGACTTCGCGACCCGCGCCGAGCTGATCGCCAACGGCCTGGAGATCGACGGCATCCGCCGCTCGATCGGCGCCGACTCGCTCGGCTACGTTTCGCTGGACGGTCTGGTCCAGGCGACCGAGCAGCCGAAGACGCGACTCTGCATGGCCTGTTTCGATGGGCAGTACCCGATCGAGTTGCCGGCCGGTCACCTGATCGGAAAGCACCTGCTGGAGGGCGTCGGCAAGCGCGCCGCAATGCCCGACGCCACAGCGCGGGCCACCGCTGCCGCGGCCGCCGCACCCGACCAGGATCATGATGACGAGCAGTACGCCGAGGACGAGCGGGAGACCGCGAAACCCCTGGTGGCAAGCCCGGGCGGTGCCGACGCTCTGCGTCGCCCGTAGTTAGAAGGCCGGATCACCGGAACCGCCAGCACCACCCGAGACGTCGTAGACCGCGGCACCGATCAGTTGCAACCGCGCGGGCAACCGCGCACTAAGGGGAGAACCGTGACGCACGTGTCCGAGCGCAACAGTGCCGGATCCAACGGTGCTGAAGGCGCCGACCACCAGCCGTGGTCGGCGGGTGCCGGCCGAAGCGGACGCAAGCGCACGGTGACGTACGCGGACGCGGGTGTCTCGATCGACGCCGGCGAGCGCGCGGTTGAGCTGCTGAAGTCCAAGGTCAAGAAGACCACCCGCCCCGAGGTCATGGGTGACCTGGGCGGCTTCGCGGGCCTCTTCAAGCTCAACACCCAGAAATACAAGAGCCCGATCCTGGCCTCGTCCACCGACGGCGTCGGCACCAAGCTGGTCATCGCCCAGCAGCTCAACATCCACGACACGATCGGCATCGACCTGGTCGCCATGGTCGTCGACGACCTGGTGGCGTGCGGTGCCGAGCCGCTGTTCCTGCTCGACTACATCGCCTGTGGCGAGGTCGTGCCGGACAAGGTCGCGGAGATCGGCGCGGGCATCGCGGACGGCTGCCGTTACGCCGGCTGCGCCCTGCTGGGCGGCGAGACGGCCGAGCACCCCGGCGTGCTGCGCCCGGACGAGTACGACGTCTCGGCGACCGGCGTCGGCGTGGTCGAGGAGAGCGAGATCCTCGGCGCCCACCGGGTCGAGATCGGTGACGCCGTCATCGCCATGCGCTCGTCCGGCCTGCACTCCAACGGCTACTCGCTGGTGCGCCACGTGCTGCTCGGCGCGGGCCGGATGCGCCTGGACACGGTGGTGGAGGACTTCGGCCGGCAGCGCACCCTCGGCGAGGAACTGCTGACGCCGACCAAGATCTACGCGAAGGACTGCCTCGGCCTGATCGAGGAGACCGACGTCCGCGCGTTCTCGCACGTCACCGGCGGCGGCATCCCCGGCAACCTGGTCCGGATCCTGCCGGAGCACGCCGACGCGGTCGTGGACCGTTCGTCGTGGCGCCCGCAGTCGATCTTCGACCTGATCCAGGCCAAGGGCCGGATCGAGGACACCGAGATGGAGGCCACGTTCAACATGGGCGTCGGCATGTTCGCGATCGTCTCCGCCGACGACGCCGACCGGGCGATGGCCTACCTGACCGGCCGCGGCGTCGAGGCCTGGCAGGTCGGCGAGGTCATCGAGGGCACCGGTCAGGTGCAGATGGTCGGTCAGTACACCCGAGGCTGAAGTCATACCGTGCCTGGTGTGAAATGATCCGCGCTTGTCGATGTCTCGGCACGCGCGGATCATTTTTTCTGCAGAAGGGTGGACGGCGGCACCTAGCCTGACGACGAACGGGGGTGTAACGGCGTGGCACAGCTATGGAGTGGGATGCGGGGCATCGCTCCGGTACCCACCTATGTCGTCATGCAGCCCACCACCCTCTGCAACCTCGACTGTTCCTACTGTTACCTGCCGTTTCGGCAGGTGGATCGCAGGATGCCGGTCGAGGTCGCGCAGGCCGTCGCCGCGTCCGTGAACCCCTGGTCGCGTACGGGAAGGTTCTCGGTGGTCTGGCACGGCGGCGAGCCGCTCGCCGCGGGCCGGGACCATTTCGCGGCCCTGCTGGCGCCCTTCGCCGCCGACGTGGAGCACCACGTGCAGACCAACGCGACGCTGATCGACGACGCCTGGTGCGAGTTCTTCGCCCGGCGGCAGATCCGGGTCAGCGTGAGCGTCGACGGGCCGCGGTCGCGCAACGGCGACCGGGTCACCCGGGGCGACAAGCCCGCCTACGACCGGATCGTGCGCGGCATCGACGCCCTGCGCCGGCACGGGATCCCGTTCTCCGCGCTCTGCGTGGTCGCCCGGCCGGAGCCCGGCCTGGCCACCGAGCTGTACGAATACTTCCTCGGCCTCGGATGCGACGTGCTCGGCATCAACGTCGAGGAGCTCGAGGGGGTCAACAAGCGCGACAACCGGCATCCGGAGGGCGACGTGACGGCCTTCTGGGCGGAGCTGGTCGGCGCCTGGCGCCGCGACCCCCGGATTCACCTGCGCGAGATCGAATGGTCGCTGCGGTACGCGGCCGCGGCCCTCGACGGCACGGCCGACGAGGTGCTGCCCCGCCGGCTGGACCCGATCCCCACCGTCGCGCAGGACGGAAGTGTGGTGTTGCTCTCACCCGAGCTCGCCGGCTTCGACGACCCCCGTTACGGCGACTTCTCCAGCGGCAACGTGCTCACCACGCCGCTCGGCGAGATCCTGGACCGAGCCACGGAGACGCCCTGGATCCGCGAGTTCCTCGACGGGGTGGAGGCCTGCCGCGTGCAGTGCCCCTACTTCGGATTCTGCGGCGGCGCGCACGCGGCCAACCGCTACTTCGAGCACGGCCGGTTCGACGTCACGGAGACGGACCACTGCCGCAACAGCAAGATTCGCCTACTGGAGGGAGTGCTGGACCATGCCCGAGATCACGAGCCCACGGCCGTCTGACCGCGTGGAGACGGATCCCGTGACGGCACGGCTGAGCCAGACCCGGGCCGGGCTGGCCGCGCTCATCGAGGAGGCGGAGGACGCCCGGCAGCGGCGCGCGGAGGCCACGACGAAGGAGGGCTCGGCGGTTTGCGCCTGGAACCACTTCGAGAACATCCCCACGTTCTACAACTGGAACAACCGGCCCCGTTGAGGGTTGCGGTTCATGAAGCCCACGCGGTGTTTACCGCGTGGGCTTCATAGTCCCGTCGGGAATGACCACGGAATGACCACGACACACGGAAGCACGCGGTAAGCCGCGTGCTCTGTGCAATACGGGTCAGCGCCTCGTAGGCGACCAGGGGTCCTGGTCGTCGTCCGCGTCGTCCTCGTCATCGTCGTCGACGAACTGATCATCGTCGTCGTTGAAATGATGGTCGGACTTACCACCGGCACCCGCCAGTTCGCGCTGCAAGGCGGTGAGGTCGGTGTTCGGGGAGTGGTACTTCAACTCCCGGGCCACCTTCGTCTGCTTGGCCTTAGCACGGCCGCGCCCCATGGCTCGACCCCCTCGCACAGAATTCGGGGCAGCCCGAAGGCGGGCCCCGATGACGTCAGGCATCTCTCGTGGGTCTTACGGTACATGGACGATGCCTGCTTCGGCACCTCGGGTTGCGTGTACCACCATCGCGCGTCCTCGCTTGTCACGGACCCGACGCGCGATGGTGTACAAACCGCTCAACCCTGCGGGCCCGCCCGGGGTCGGGCGGGGTCAGCTCAGGTAGATGCTGCGAAGCCGGCCGACCTCCGCCATGCGGCGCTCAGCGAGCCGGTCGGCGGCGACCGCCGGCGGCACGCCCTCGTCGTCGGCGAGGCGCAGGATCTCCCCGGTGGTGGCGAAGATCCGGGTCGCCCGCAGCTTGGCCCGCTCGAAGTTGAAGCCCTCGATCTCGTCGGCCACCTGGATCACGCCGCCGGCGTTGACCACGTAGTCGGGCGTGTAGAGGATGCCGCGCTCCTCGAGGAGCTTCTCGATGCCGGGGTGGGCCAGCTGGTTGTTGGCGCCGCCGGTGACGACCTTGGCGCGCAGGACGGGCACCGTGTCGTCGTTCAGCGCGCCGCCGAGCGCGCAGGGCGCGTACACGTCGAGGTCGCCGGTGATCAGGGAGTGGGTGTCGGCGACGAGGTCGATCTGCGGGTACGTGGTGCGGGCCCACTCGAGTGCGGCCTCGTTGACGTCGGTGGCGGCCACCGAGGCGCCGTCCTCGATGAGGTGACCCGCCAGGTACTTGCCGACCTTGCCCAGCCCGGCGATGCCGACCCGGCGCCCGGCCAGGGTCGGCGTACCCCAGGTGTGCTCGGCCGCGGCCCGCATGCCCTGGAAGACGCCCCACGCGGTCAGGATCGAGGAGTCGCCGGCGCCGCCGTATTCCAGGCTGCGGCCGGTCACGTAGCTGGTCTCGCGGGCGATGACGTCCATGTCCGGCACGTAGGTGCCGACGTCGCAGGCGGTGTAGTAGCGGCCGCGCAGCGATTCCACGAAGCGCCCGTAGGCCCGCAGCAGGCCCTCGGTCTTGATCTGGCCCGGGTCGCCCCAGATGACGGCCTTGCCGCCGCCGAGGTCCAGCCCGGCCAGCGCGTTCTTGTACGCCATGCCGCGGGAGAGGTTGAGCACGTCGGTGAGCGCCGCCTCCTCGCTCTCGTACGGGTAGAACCGGGTGCCGCCCAGCGCGGGCCCGAGGGCCGTGGAGTAGATACCGATGATCGCCTTCAGGCCGGTGTGCCGGTCCTGGCAGAAGACGACCTGCTCGTGCCCGGCGGCATCGGTGCCGTCGCTGCTTACGAACACGCCCATGACTGCTCACTCCTACAGGTGTGGGTTGCGGCCCTTGTGGGGCCTGGCTGCCTGCTCCGGCGGGGTGGTGCCGGACATCAGCGAGCCTAGTCGCGGAATGGGCGCGTCGATTGGCCACGCGCCCGCGAGTCAATCCCGGGCGATTTCGTGAAAGGATCGCGCCGTGCCGTCACTGTTCGCGTCGTACCTGCGGGTTTACGAGCCGCTGACCGCCTTCGACCGGGACCGCCAGGTTTTCTGGCGTCGTTATGCGCGTGAGGGCCGGGCGCTGGGCCCGATCGAGGGGCCGGTCCGGCAGCGCACCGCCGTGCTCGAGGCGCTGGGCGCGGGCTGGACCCGGCTGCCCGACCTGCCCGACGAGGCGTACGTGCTGGAGTGGGGCGACTCGCTGCTGGTCTGCCCCTGGAACCTGCGCCTGCGGGTGGCTGAGGCCGCGCTCAACGCCCGGGACGGCGTGCCCAGCGTGCTGGCCGACGCCTTCGTGCCGCCGGTGCTGGCCGGCCAGGCCAAGGCCATCGTTGAGGACTGGCGCAGCGGGGCGAAGGTGCTCGAGCACGGCGTGCCCCGGGTGCACGAGCAGATCGCGACCTGGGGCGTGCCGCTGCGCTGGTTCGTCTTCGTCGATCTGGACGAGCGGGAGATCAACCTGACCGGCGGCAAGCGCACGCTGCGCTACCGCACGGAGATCTCCAAGGCCCGGCGCCGGGCGCACCGGGCGGTCTCGGTGCTGCGCAAGTCGCTGGGCGACGCCCCGATCACCGATGCCGTCGAGGAGGGCACCCGGTGGCTGGAGGAGTTCCACCCGCGATCGGTGGTCGAGCTGGACTACGGCGGCCTGACCGGCCTGCTCGGTGAGGAGGCCCTGGCCGAGGACGATTCGCCCGGCCTGGTGGCGGCGGGGCTTTCGGCACTTTCGCGGGGTGACGCCGACTCGGGGACAGAGGCCTACGAGAAGCTCGTCGCGCGGTGGCGCGCGGTGCAGTTGCTCGAGCGCTGCAACTGATCGACACATATAAGACCGTGACCAGGGAAAATGGGACGAACGGGTATGGAACCCATTGCGGGAGAGCGCTCTCTAAACGAACACTCCTCGTGATCGCAGACCCGCGAAGCGTGATAATCGGTCCAAACAAGACGCTTTCTGGCGTAGAAAACAGGTAAAAATCGGGCATGCTTCAACCGTCTATCTAGGGACGTTCGGCCGTTCGGCCCATGTCGGACATCGGGGACTAGCCGGACCATGAGAGACGCACCGGCCGGCGGGACCCCGGCCGATGTCTTTAGGTACCTGTGGAGGAGTGACCGATGGCATCGCGTACGCATGATCCTGAGCCGCTACTCACGCCGGCCGAGGTGGCATCGATGTTCCGCGTCGACCCGAAAACCGTCACCCGGTGGGCCAAGGCGGGCAAGCTCAGTGCAATTCGCACCTTGGGCGGGCACCGTCGCTACCGTGAGTCGGAGGTTCGTGCCCTGCTGCAGGGGCAGATTCCCACGCAGCGTCAGGGCGACTGAACGAATCTCGGTCGGCCGAGAGATCGATAGTGGGGGCGAATGCCGTAAGGCAGTCGCCCCTCCTTCGTCTTCTCAGGCGACCGGACCCGGCGTCGCGGAGACCAGGACGGCCACCGTGCCGTCGACGCCGCGGCGGAGCCGGCTGCCCAGCAGGGTGAGCCGGGCGAGCAGGCCGTACTTGCGCTTGAGGCTCTCGCCGATCCGGCGGCGGTCCGCGGCGTCGCCGATCCGCGCGTGCGCCTCGATGGCCTCGCCCGTGACATTGCCGCGCATGTCGCAGGCCGCGACGGTGACGCGCCCGCTGTTGCGGATCCGCTTGAGCTTGCCCGTGCCGGCCGGCGTCCAGAACGCCAGCCCGGCCTCGTCCGGGACCGCCCAGAGCGGGGTCGGCACCGCGCGGCCGTCCCGGCGGAACGTCGTCAGAAGGACGTACTTCTCGGAACCGAGTTGCTCCAGCGTCACCATGGATCAAGAGTAGTGACAATGGATCAGCCGTTGGTGGGGGACGTGTTCGGGGAGATGATCCGCGACGCGTACGCGGTGCGTACCGGGATCGGGCCGCGCCCGCTGGCCGGTGGGCGGGTGCCCCGGCCGGTCGTCGAGGTGATCGAGCGCGACGACGGACTGATCAACGGCGCCCCCGCCGACCACTACCTGGCCGAGCCGGACGAGTGGCAGCCACACGACCACCGTGCGTTGCGGCTGGTACGCGGCGCGGTGCTCGACATCGGCGTCGGGGCCGGGCGTACGGCGCTGGAGCTGCAGCGGCGCGGCATGGCCGTCACCGGGCTGGACACCTCGGCCGGCGCGATCGAGGTGTCCCGCAAGCGCGGGCTGCGGGACACGGTCCTCAACACCGTCGACGGGTACGCCCGCTCCGGGGCCGGCTACGACACGTTCCTTCTGCTCGGCAACAACCTCGGGCTGATCGAGGGGCCGCAGCGCGCGCCGGGCTTCCTGGCCGCGCTCGCGAGCCTGGCCCGCCCGGGCGCCCGGATCATCGCGCAGGGCACCGACCCGTACGGGACCACGGACCCGGTGCACGTCGCCTACCACCGCCGCAACATCGAGCAGGGCCGGCTCGGCGGGCAGCTACGGCTACGGCTGCGCTACCGGCTGCTGGCGACCGAGTGGTTCGACTACCTGAACTGCTCGGTGGACGAGCTGGAGAGGCTGCTCGAGGGCACCCGCTGGCGGCTCGAGTCGGTCGACACCGCCGACCGGCCCTACTACCTCGCGGTCATGGAGCTGACCGGGTGACCGGGCTGACCCCGGAACAGGTGCGGCTCAGCAAGCGCCTGTCGCTGGTGCTGCGCCACCGGCCCGAGGTCGCCGGACTCCGGCTGGACGCGAACGGCTGGGTGCCGGTCGCCGACCTGCTCGCCGCGCTGAAGATCGTCCGGGCCGACCTCGACGAGGTGGTCGCGGGCAACGACAAGTCCCGCTTCGCGATCGCGGCGGGCCCGGACGGCGTCGAACGGATCCGCGCCAGCCAGGGCCACTCCCGCCGGGTGAACGTCGACCTCGGCCTGCCCGTGGTCGAGCCGCCGGCCACGCTGTTCCACGGCACGCCGCGCGCCAACCTCGCCTCGATCATGCGGGACGGGCTGCGGCCGCGCGCCCGGGACCACGTACATCTGTCGCCGGATGTCGCCACGGCCCTGAGCGTCGGTCGCCGCCGGTCCGCGGACGTGGTGGTTCTCGAGGTGGCGGCCGGCGCCATGGCCCGGGCCGGGCACGCCTTCCATCGAAGCGACAACGGGGTCTGGCTCACCTCCGCCGTCCCGCCGGGGTTGCTGCACGAACGTTCGGAGTAAACGGACAAAACGTTCTATGCCGAGAGTCCGTGCGAATGGGCCGTTAACTTATTGGGATGGGGTGGGTTACTCGGCGTCAGCTGACGAACCTTCTCGGTGCGCTCAGCCTCGTCGCGGCCCTCGCCGGCATCGCCTTCGGGCTCCCGGCATTCGACCGGGCGCTGCCCGCCGATCGGCCGGTGCCGACCGACCGCCCGTACGTGATCGGCGGCGGCGTGACCGTCGTTCCGCCGCCCGGCGCGCGCATCGACGTCACCGAGACCCGGCCCACCCACGACGCGGGCACGGTGCTGTTCCGGCTCGGCCCGGTCCGCTACCTGATCACCGTGCGACCGTTCGACGGCAACCTTCCCGCCGCGGCGAACCGGCTGCGCCGGCGGATCACCGGCACCTCCGGCTACCAGGTCACCGGCACCGAGCTGGCCGTCGCCACCGGCACCGGCCTGGCCGGCCTGCAGGGCGGCTACACCGCGCCCGGCCGCGGCGGCAGGTACGCGGTCTTCGTGGCCGACGGCCGCACGATCGAGGTCACCGTCAGCGGCGCCGACCTGGACCTCGGCCGGATCCTGCCCGCCATCGACGCCAGCACCAAGACGCTGCGGTATGAACCGGAGCGGCCGCAATGACGGCCGAACCACGGCTGCGCAGCGCCCGGAGCGCACCTGTGCAGCCGGGATACGCGACGGGCGAAAGGCTGATGCGGCTGCCCTCGTTCTGGATCGTGATCGCCCTGCTGGTGACCGGCGGCGTCCGGATGACGATGATCGCCGGGCGGTTCGCCGGCACCTACCCGGTGGCGACGACCACCGCGATCGCCCTCTTCGCGCTGCTCGCCGTGCCGTTCTGGCTGGTCGTCACCGAGCTCGACTTCCTCGAGCGCGAGCCGCTCGCCCTGCTGGTGCTGGCCTTCGCCTGGGGTGGCCTGGTGGCCACCACCGTGTCCCTGCCGGGCAGCGCGGCCCTCGACGACCTCATAGCGAAGCTGGGCTCGCCGCACCTGGCGGCCGACTGGGGCGCCGCGCTCGCCGGGCCGACCGTCGAGGAGATTTCCAAGACCCTCGGCGTCGTCGCGATCGTGCTGATCGCCCGCGCGCAGGTGAACAGCGTGCTCGACGGCGTCGTCTACGGCGCGATGGTCGGCCTGGGCTTCCAGATCGTCGAAGACATCGTGTACGCGCTCGGCGCGGTCGCCCTGGCCGGCCGCGGCGATCACGTGGAGCCGGTGATCACGACGTTCCTGCTCCGCGGCTTCCTCTCCGGGGTCTGGAGCCACACGCTCTTCGGCGCGCTGGCCGGCGCGGGCATCGGCTACCTGGTCGTCCGCGCCGATCGGCCCTGGCGAACCCGGCTCGGCGTCGCCATGCTCGCCGTCCTCGGCGCCTGGGCCTCGCACGTGCTCTGGAACTCGCCGCTCTTTCGCGACGGCCTCGGCAACGGCGCGCTGGCGCTGCTCGCGGTGCTGGTCTTCAAGGGCCTGCCGCCGCTGCTGCTGATCATGGTGCTGGTGCGCAGCGCGCACGACCGCGAGGCCGACTACTACGCCGACCAGCTGGCCAAGCTCGGCGACCCCGAGCTGATCACCCCGGCCGAGCTGGAGGTCCTGAAGTCGGGCTCGCGCCGGGCGACCGCGCGCTGGCACGCCCGCACCCGGGCGGGCCTGCGCGCCCGCTCGGCCGTGCGGCGCCTCCAGCGCGCCCAGGCCCGGCTCGCGGTCGAGCTCAGCCGGGGCACGCCGGACCTGGGCCGCTGGTGTCACGAGGTACGCCGGCAGCGCCGCATCCTCGCCCGGCTCGGCCACCCGGAGGCGACGGCGCCGGAGGGCAAGGGCCCGTGGCGGCGCACCGCCTCGACGGTGTTCACCACGGCCCTCGCCATCGCCGTGCTCTGGGCCGCGATCAGCACGCTGGGTGGCGGGTAGGGCGGGTCACACGGTCGGGGGCAGCCCGCCGTCGCCGTCGACGATCGTGTCGGGGGTGCCGTCCTCGTCCAGGTCGACCATCGTGATGTCGACCTTGCCGTCCCCGTCCGTGTCGAACTGGAACAGGTCGGCCTTGCCGTCGCCGTCGGTGTCGGAGACCCAGACGTCCGGCTTGCCGTCGCCGTTGGTGTCACTCGTCAGCAGGTCGACGCGGTCGTCGCCGCGGGTCTCGACGATTTCGGGCTCGCTCATGAATTCTCCTCGATGCTGCGGGCAGAGGGCGGTCCTGCCCAACCTAGGGCCCGGGCCACCCCCTCGCGACCCGGGACCGAGATCGAATCTAGAGATCTGCCGCAATGCGATTGCTCCCCGGAACGTGCCGAACCGGTGTGACCGAAGTCGCTGGCCCCCGCGCGACTCGCCGGTAACGTTGCCCGACATGAGTACAGCGGCGGACGGCTTGCAGAGGCTATTCGGCAGTGCGGGCGGCGGTTCGCTCGGCGAGCGGATGGGCATCGACATCACCGAGGCGACCCCGGAGCGGGTGGTCGCCACCATGCCCGTCGAGGGCAACACCCAGCCGTACGGCCTGCTGCACGGCGGTGCGTCCTGCGTGCTCGCGGAGACGCTGGGCTCGGTCGGCGCGGTGCTGCACGGCGCGACGGTCGACCGGCCGTTCGCGGTCGGCGTCGACATCAACGCCACCCATCACAAGGGGGTCCGCTCCGGCCTCGTCACCGGCGTCGCGACCCCCGTTCACCGGGGCCGCACGGCGGTGACCTACGAGATCGTCATCACCGACGAGGACGGCGACCGGGTCTGCACGGCCCGGATCACCTGCCTCCTGAGGGGCGTGTGAGCGGCGCTTCTTGACGGATCCGCGTACCTTTTCCCACGTGACGGAAATACCACAGCATGCATTCGACGACGCGACGCAGGTGCTGCACTGCGCGCTCAGCGGCGACAGCGACGCTGTGGTGGGCACCTTCGACGCGGTGGTCGACCGATCCGGCGTCGTGGGGGCCTACGACGTGGCCTGGTGTCTCGCCGCAACCATGGTGGGACAGAACGTGCCCAAGGGTGGCGCCTGGACCCTCGACTTCCCCGGGATCGACGACGCGCGGTATGACAAGCGCTGGGTCGCGCGGTTCGTCAGCGCGTACGTGAACGGCGACATCTTCACCGGTGAGGCGCTGTTCGGCGCGGCGATCGCCGACGGCCAGCTCCCGGACTGCCTGCTCGCGCTCGCCGGCTCGACCGTCGCCACCCTGCGGCACCGGGCGGCATGACCGACCCGACGGACACCCGCGATCGCCTGCCGGAGGCGGGCGCCGCGTGACCGGTGATCCGCTGCTCGCCCGGGTCCGCAAGCTGCTGGCGAAGGCCGAGGATCCCGCCTGTACGCCGGCCGAGGCCGAGGCGTTCACCGCGAAGGCGGCGCAGCTCATCGCCAAGTACGGCGTCGACCGGGCGCTGCTGGCGGGCGCCGATCCCGCCCTCGATCCGGTCGGGGACAAGGTGGTGACGATCGAGGCGCCGTACGCCCGCGACAAGGCCGGGTTGCTCGGAGCCGTCGCCGTCACGCTGCGCTCGCGGGTCGTCTACCTGGAGCGCCGCGGCGCGGCGCGGATCCATCTCTTCGGCCACGTCGCCGACCTGGAGCGGATCGAGTTGCTCTTCACGTCGCTGCTCGTGCAGGCCGCACACGGCCTGGCCGCGACGCAGGTGCCGCGCTTCGACCATCCGGCCGCGTTCCGGCGCTCCTGGCTGTGTGGCTTCACCGAGGCGATCCGGGCCCGCCTGGCCGAGGCGGAGCGGGAGGCGGCCGCGGACGTGCCGGGCGCCGAACTCGTCCTGGTCGACCGGACCGAGCAGGTGGACCGCAGGCGCGACGAGACCTACCCCAACCTGACCCGGCTCGGGCCGCGCCGGCTGGCCGGCACCGGCCGCCGGCTGGGCTACGCCGCCGGCCGGACCGCCTCCCTCGGCGGCACCGGCCTGCCGTCGCGCTAGAGCTCGTCGCAGTTCTTCAGGTACAGCGCCTTGGCGTACTGCGCGGCGGCGGCCTCGTTGTACATGGTCGCCTGCGACATGTACCAGCCGTTGTCCGACAGGGCCTTCTTCGCCTGGGTCATCCCCGACCAGCGGATGTCGGCATCCACCTCGGACAGACCGCGTGCCTTGAAGTTGCGCCGCATCTGCATCTTGCCGGCCCGGAAGTTCTCGGCGGCCTCCTCCGCCTGCCTCATGCAGGAGAAGCCCTTCTCGCTCAGGGCCTCCGCCATGTTCCAGGCCGCCTGTTCCTCCACGTTCTTGAACTTCAGCACGTCGTTCCTCCCGTGAACTTTGTTCCCGGTTAGCTGTACGGAACGCGATGCTCCAGCGCTAGGTCCACGCGCAGACTGCAAGAAAGGTCAAACTGTTCGGAGTCCCTGGAACGGGAGACGGATCCGCTCGAGATCCTCCGCTACGACGTGACGACGACTCCGCCGGTTGGCGGATGTCAACGGAGGACGCCGTCAGGGAGTTGCTCCTGGTGATGCCGAGACTGGTCGGCAGGCGCGGTGAGCTGGCCGGCACCACCTCAAAGTGCCTTGTACTGACGGTTCGCCCTGCCGCGCCCGCTGCCCGGCCGTCGATCCTCTGCCGGGCAGCAGCCGGATGGTGGGTCAGGCCGGGGAGGGGGTCAGGGCGCAGTTGGGCCAGCCATGTCCGCCGAAGTACTTCTTGACGTCGGCGGGAAGGCCGATGCAGTAGCCGTCGTTGGTGCCGCTGTCGAACGTCCAGGAGCCGGAGGCGTACTTGAAGGTCTGGATCTCGGATTCCTGCTTCAGCGGCTCGAATCCCGCGATGGCGTAGCTTTTGAAGCAGACGATGCGGGTCATCCGCGTCCCCTTGGGCGCCTTCTTGTCGTAGTGGGTCTCAAACGCGGCGAGCAGCGTCTTCTCGGACACCGGGCACGCCGGCGCGGCGGAATCAGCCGGTACGTTCGTCGGCGGAGCCGTCGTGGCCTGCGCGGTCGCCGCGGGGGCGGAACTGGGCGCCGAGGTCGGTGCGGCGGCGGCCGAGGGCTTGGCCTCGCTGCAGCCGGCAACGCTCAGGACGAGGCCGGCACCGGCGGCAAGAATGGTAAACGTACGTGCAGACACGGATGGTTCTCCAGGTTCCCGAGGTGATCGATACCGGGAAGTATGCCGATGTCCGGTACGAAGTTGATCACGGGTTCGTGCCATGACCCCAGAACGGGTCCAGTTGCCGCCTCGAGGGGGCGTGCGAGGCGGCCGCGCACGCTGGGCCAGCGCGCCCTCGCCCTTGATCGGCAAGTGGCGTATCCTGCCGCAACGCCGATCGACACGGGGAGAACCATCGATGCGCAGAGTACGTGCGGCCGTCGTCGCGGCCACAGTGGGTGCACTGATCGCGGCGGGCGCGAACCCGGCCGCCGCGGCCGAAGGCGGCCCGCTCGCGATCACCTCCACCGGCCTCACCGAGGGGCAGGACTTCAGCAGCCACATCGTGTTCCACCCGGTCTGGACCGGAGGCGCCGCCACCGCCAAGGTCGAGGTCTACATGGGTGGGACCCTGCGGGCCACGGCGCTGAACGGAAAATGGGCGCAGGGCATGGGCGCCCAGGTTCTCCCGGCCGAGAACAACACCGATGTCAGCCTGACGGTCAAGGTCTATGACGCGGCGGGCAACACCGCGGCCGCGTCCACCACGGTGCACGTCGACCTGACCCCGCCGTCGGCCACGCTCAACCCCGCGCCGGGCGCACCGCTCGGTGGGGTGATCACGGTGGCGGCCACCGATGTCTCCGCCGATGTCGCCGAGCTCGCCCTGATCGACGGCGCCGGCAAGAAGCTGGCCACGGCGACGGCCGCGCCCTGGACCATCACCTGGAACAGCGTCGGCGGCGCCCCCACGGCGCAGGCCAGGGTCACCGACCGGGCCGGCAACCAGCGGACCTACCAGGCCTGGAAGTTCGACAACGCCAGGCCGTCCATCTCGGATCTGAACGGCTACTTCGGCACCCCGCTCCGGCGGGTCCGCGGCGTCACCCACCTGGGCGTGGAATTCTCCGACGCGTCGGGAATCAACCGGAACGAGTGGTGGATCGACGGCACGCTCGTGCAGTCGATCTTCCACACGGGGCGGTATTTCGACGACGTGCTGACGTACGACTTCGGCACCACGGCGCGGACCGCGACCGTCGAGGTTCGCGCCTGGGACCTCGCCGGCAACCCGGCGACGCGCACGTACAGCCTGGTCGTCGACGTCACCGGACCGAAGATCACGTCGGTCACCCCGGCGAACGGCGCGCTCGTCCGCGGCTCGCGGATCACCAGCACGGTCCGCGCCACCGACCCCGCCGGCGTCAACGGCGCCAACCTGAACAACGGGCCCTGGGTGAGCAACCCGAAGAACCTGACGACCGCCACCAGCGCGGGCGCCGACGGTCGCAAGACGTTGACCTGGCGGGTGTTCGACGCCCTATACAACGAATCCACCGTGACCCGCACGGTGATCGTCGACAACACCCGGCCCGTCCTGAAGCTCACCAAGGCGCCGAAGTCCGGCGCG
This sequence comes from Actinoplanes sp. NPDC026623, assembly GCF_040638275.1. Classification (NCBI taxonomy): domain Bacteria; kingdom Bacillati; phylum Actinomycetota; class Actinomycetes; order Micromonosporales; family Micromonosporaceae; genus Actinoplanes; species Actinoplanes sp. NPDC026623. Next base: position 18,414 of record NZ_JBEZXZ010000064.1, read on the forward strand.
AAGGTGTCCGGCACGGTCAAGGTCACGGCGTCGGCCACGGACCGCAACGGCGTCAGCCGGGTCGAGCTGCTGATCAACGGCAAGGTCGTCGCCCGCGACGCCAAGGCCGGCTACGGCTTCTCGATCAACACCAAGAAGTACGGCAAGAAGATCCGGTTCCAGCTGCGGGCGTACGACCGCGCCGGCAACGCCATCAGCACCACCACCCGCACCTGGCACCGCTGAGCCCGGCACGCAGACGCGCCGCCACTACATGTTGTAGGGGCGGCGCGTCGCCTGTCGCGGCCAGCTGTGCGTGACGCCTCCGGCCAGGAACGGGCCGGCATGCTTCACCCGGCCCATCGAGGTGGAGACCGACCACCCTGCGGACCGGCCTGATCGGTCAGGGGCCCAGCTGGACCGGGGCTCCGGCGCCGTCCCTGGCCGTGTAGGTCCAGGTCCCCGCCGGCGTGGGGAACGCGATGACGAAGAACTTGGCGGCGCCCGTGCCGGCCGGCATCGGCTTGGCCGGCACCGTCACCGGGTCGTGGCCGGGCGCGGTCGCGGTGACGCCGGCCGCCGGCTCGGTCAGCAGGCCGTACGCGAACTCGCTGCTGCCCGGCCCCTTGCCGTCCAGGTAGCGCCCGCCGGTCGGGCTGTCATCCCACGGGCCGCAACCGCCACTCAGGTCCGAGCCGACCTGCATCTGGGCGTCCCGCAACTGCAGGCAGACGTCCCCGCGCTCGTTGTGAAAGGTGACAAGCGTCCACCCGGCGCCACCGATCGTGCCCTCGTCGATCTTCACCACATCGACGGCCTGGAACGGCGCAGGCTCGACCGGCTCGCTCGTGCATCCCGCCGTCGCCAGCACGATGGTGAGCGCGGCGGCACTCAAGAGACGGTGCACGACTTCCTCCCTCGTGAGCTCAGGGACGGGCCTCAGCGGCGGAACCCGTTCCGGAACCTTCCTGCAGCCGGGCAATGTAGATCGACACGGGACCGTAGCCCTCGGCGTTCGGTTCCGCTACCCGCCTCCACGGCGGGTGGGTCCCTAGATTGATCAAATGGGGTGGGGGAGCCGCGACGATAAATGGCGGTCAACATCCATGGCCTCGATCGTCAGGAGCCTTCGCCCGTGGCCGCTCTCGCCGACATTCGCGCCGCACTGCGGTCCAGGACGGCCGTCGAGCCGCCCGCGCCGTGGCGCTCCGGGCGCATCTGGATCGGCGGCATCACGGCGGTGGGCTTCGCGCCCGGCACCGACCTCTCGCACAACGGTTTAGGTGTCGTCGACCCGTTCATCGCAGACGGTGGCCCGCAGCGGCGACGATGACACGTACGGCGACCACTACCCGGTCGCAGTGGCCGGCATCGGGCCGGTCGCCGGCACTCGGATCCCGCTCGCCGGACCATGCGGCGGCGGGCTGCGGGCCTTCACGCCGGACGGGTGGCGGGTCGCGGTGATCGCCCCCGACTGGCCCGACGAGAAGGGTCGCCCTGACCCCCGCCCGGCGCCGCCGATCCGACCGCCGACCCGGCCGCCGCTCCGACCGCCGATCTCGGCCCGGCCGCCGACCCCGGCCGCCGATCCGACCGCCGACCCCGACCCGGGCGCCGACCCCGACGCGGCCTTGATCATTCACGACGACGACCCGATTCGGACGGCTGGCTTCTCCGACTCGGGGCGCGTCCTGGTCGTGGCCCGGAACTCCGGCTAGGCAAGATCACCTCGATTGAGGGCACCTGGAGGGGTTCGTCAGATCAGCTTCCACACTGCGGTCCGGGCGGCGACGCCGGGCTGCAGGCTGAGGCGGAGCCGGGTCAGCTTGGCGTCCTGTGGCATCTCGAACACGATGGTCCGCGCGAACTCCGACTTCGGCTCGACCAGGGCGTCGGGAAAAGCCGCCAAGGCTGTGGTCATGGTGGTGTCGCGCTGGTACCACTCGCCCTCGTCGTCGGCGACCCACGCGTACTTCTGCAGTTGCGCGATGAACGGGATGGCGCCGGTGTTGTTCGCGTTCACGGTGACCGACACCAGCCGGTCGCCGGTCGCGGGCTTCAACTCCGGGAAGACTGACAGCTCCGGGTCCTCCACCCGTACGACGGAGATTGTCACCTGTTCACCGTTGTCGCCGTCCATGATCACAGAACCGTTGCGCGGGACTGTGCCGCCGGCCGGGACGGGTGCCGGGCTCGAGGGCCTGAGCAGTGGTGCCCAGTTGGGGCTGGTCGTCATCCAGCCCGCGGGGTTGGCCAGGGCGGGAACCGTGAAGGCAGAGGCAGAGGCAGAGGCAGAGGCAGAGGCGGAGGCGGAGGCGGAGGCGTGCGGCGCCGCAGCGGTGCCGGTGCCGGATTCGGTGGCCCGGCCGACGAGCATCCCGCCCGCGGCGGCCACGACGGCCACGGCGGCCACGGCGATCAGGGCCGCCGGCCGGGAGCGGCGGGAGTGCGCCGCCGGAGAGGGCGGCACGGTAGGACGTTGCAGGGGCGTGGTCGTCGCTTTCGCCGGGGCCGGGGCGGCGAGCTCGGCCGGTGCGACGGCTTGGGGCGGGGCCTGCCCGGCGGCGCTTCTGTGTCGGGTGGTTCGGACGGCGAGCGCCGCACCGGCGGCGGCGACACCGGCCACGGCGGCGAAAACCATCCAGCGGGGACGCTCGGGCGGGCTCTGACGTCGAGGCGGCGAGATCACGCTCCACGCATCGACAGGGTCGGTGCAGGGTTGAGGACAATTGGTGCCTGCCCTTTCAGCCGGCCCTTTCAGGCCGGCCCCTTTCAGCCGGCCGCGAGGCAGCTGGCTGCCGGACCCTGTCCGTGCGTCCGGCGGGGCCTCTCCGGCTGCGGGGATGAGGGCCGCCATCCCGCCCACCGACGACCCAGGGCGAAGCCGAACAGACCTGCCCAGGGGTGCAAGGTGGTGCGCCCTACCGGACGAACGACGTTGGCGCCCTGGGCCAGACCCGCTCCACGGTGTGTGGATCGGCGGCGGACGGGGCGAATCTTGCGTGCGATCTGCGTGCGGCAAGCACCGGCAAATGGGCGGTCAACAGAGGTGATCAACAGCGCCGACGTGAGGCGGACAGCAGAACGCCCACCGGCGTTTCCGCAGGTGGGCGGTGCTCAAGGTCCGGCGAGAGGCTGGTGGTCACGGGGACCGGACCCGGTGGATGTCGCCGCGCTCTACCTCTCGTTGTATCCCTGGGAGTTCCAGAACGAGGTGGGGTCCGAGTTATCCAGAGTGGGGTCGCCGACGCTGACGGCCGCATGGGTCTGGCGTCCGGACCGGACCTCGACGTGGGTGTGTGCGGCCGAACTGGAAGACACCCCGTGCCACGACTCGTCGGCGATAACCTCGCCCCGGCTGATGGCGTCGCCCACGCTCACGGCGGCCCTCGGTGCGGAGTGCAGGTAGATCACCGTCTTGTTCGACGAGGCGTTGTAGACGGCGATCGTGGACAGCCCGCCACTACCGGTGCTCCCGTGCGCGACGTAGGTGACCGTTCCGGCCACCAGGGCGTGCACGTCCGAGCCGACGCTCCGGGCGATGTCGATGCCCTCGTGCCGGCCGGGGGTGTTGTTGTAACCGTCGAAACCGCACGTGATCGCGCCGCCACTGGTCTCGTACAACGCGTACGACAGGTTCGTGCGCGCTGACGGCGAGAACTGGTGCGAGGCGTTGTTGTTCTTCAGCGTCGCGTTCAGGTTGCCCTTCGCGCCGGCCGCGAAATTCTGGTACTCGCCACCGTAGTTGCTGTTGAAGTAGACCCGGACGGTCACGCCGCTCCTGTTCCAGACCGAGGCCGCCTCGTTCTTGACGCACGTGCCTTTACCGCTGCCGGATCCTTTGAAGTCGTAGCACTCGGGCTGCTTGGCGCCGTAGTCATCGACCGAACCGGTGAAGTCCGAGATCGATCCCTCGTTGTTGCTGTTGTAGTAGTAGCAGAACTCGCCGCTGTCGCAGACGCCGTCCCGGGCCGCAGCTGATGCCGGCGAGGAGAAGCTCAGGATTGCGGTAGCGGCGGCGAGCGCGACACCGGCGACGGCCAGCTTTCTACGGATGTTCATGGTGTCCTTTCGTGGACGGCGAGGGGTGGTTTGCGGGTCACTGCCCGCGCTGGTACTGCTGCCAGGTTTCGATCGGGATGCGGGAGCCGCGGTTGGCGAGGCCGTTCATGCCGAGGTAGTAGTCGCCGGCCTGGTGCTGCTCCTGGCCGGACAGGTCCGTGTCGTTGATCGCGGCGGCGTGGATGTGCCACGGCCAGTCACCCCTGGCTGGGGTCGCCGGCCCCAGGCGGCGAAGCCGACCTGGCGCAAGGCCCGTACGACGGCGGTGCGCCTGGCCGTGGTCGTGCCGGTGATCAAGATGTCCACGACCCCCGGCCGTCGTGGATTACCGGCCGATGGCCACGCACAGCCGGCGAGCCGGACGGCTAACCGGGGACGGCGCAAGGTCGATCCTCCTCGTGGCTGGTGAGTCGCATTCGGAACGGACATCACCTTGCAATAGGCGGCCCGCTGTTCGGTAGCCCCGCAGCCCTGTCAGATTGATCAGACCACCACTGAGCTCGATGAATGCGGTGTTGTCAGCTTGGCTAGCACCCGGACTGACATCGAGCGTTCGCACTTTGGTACCCGCCGGGGCGACCGGAGCCCGGGAAATCGACCGGGTAGTGGCTCGGCCTCTGGAGGCAACGGACGTCACTAGGCGCCGGACTCCACGATGCCCGGCACACGGGACAGGTCGGCGGACTGCTCTGGAACACCGACGACGGGGAACGGTGGCCGGCGGTCCCGCCGAACAGCCCTGAACGAGACCAGGACTGAGACCTAAGGCGGGCGATCCCGTGACCGCAGACTCCCCGATACGCGTACGTTCGGCCGGGACGCCCAGGCGGCCGGCGAGCGACGTTGTGTGACGTCGAGGAACGATGGCCATCGCACTGGGAACACCGTCGGGTGACGGGCGCGGCTATGCACTTCTCATAGCATGTGGTTGAAGGAGTCATCCTTGTCGACACATGTTGCAGGAGTGACGTCGCCCCTGCGGGCATGCGCCTCGGATGGGAGAAGGAGCCGGCCCTGACTCCTACCTGATCTGCGGAGAGGAACCGCGATGTGCCCCGCCGTTGATGATGCCCGGGTGGACGATGTGGTACCGGTGCGTCGTGTCGAGCTGGTCACCGAGGATCCGGAGCACGCCGTCGAGGCCGTGCGTAACACCTACGCCGGCACCCGGATCAGAATCTCCGGCGTCGAGGACGCCTTCCTCTACCGGCAGCGCACCATCGTGGCAGGGCCGCTGGCGGTCGACACCATCACGAACCCGATCACGATCGGTGTCGACTGCCCCCCGTACGAATACCTGTGCGTGGCCTCAGCCGCCCGCGCCCGAGCCAGCTTCCGCACAGGCGCTCAGGAAATCCAGATGAGCGCCGGTGACACCATCGCCTACCCGGTCGGTGAACCGTTCACCGGAACCACTTGCGACATGGACACCCGGCTCCTGCGCTTGCCTCTGGTGCCGCTCGCCGCCCGCGCCGGCCTGGCGGCGGACACGTTCCGCCTCACCGCGATGACTCCCACCTCGACCGCGATGGGCCACCACGTACGCGCCACCCTGCACCATCTGCACCGGGCGCTGGAAGACCCGGACACGGCCCTCGCCCATCCCCTGGTCCTGGCCACCGCGATGGACCTCATGGTCACCGCCGTGCTGGCTGCATTCCCGTACACCGGCGAGCCCGCCGACACCCACCCCAGGCGGGTCCTGCCCGCCGCGATCCGCCGCGCGGTCGCGTTCATCGAGGCCCACCCCGAACAGCCGCTCACCCTGGCCGACATCGCCGCCGCGGCCGCGATCAGCGTCCGCGGTCTGCGGTACGGCTTCCGCCGCTACCTGGATGCCACCCCTGCCCTCTACCTGCGGCAGGTCCGGCTCACCCACGCCCACGACGACCTGCGGGCCGCCGAGCCCACCCATGGCGATGAGGTGGCCACCATCGCCCGCCGCTGGGGCTTCGGCGACCCGCGCCGGTTCGCCGACTACTACCGGACCGCCTATGGACGCCCACCGTCGGACACCCTGCATCACTGAACAGGACCGCCCGCGCGGCACACGAAGGGGGGCCTCGTACTGCGGAATGAGGCGGCGCGAAGATGGGCAGTGGGTACAGGGAGACCGATGTCGTTCGGGAGGGAGAGCGATGTTCTCCACCACTGACGATCCGCACGGTGGTGGCGCCGTACCGGTGCGCCGTTTCGAGTTGGCCACCGACGATCCGGAACAAGCCGTCGAGATCGTGCGCGCCACCTATGCCGACACCCGGATGAGGATATTCGGAGACCAGGACACCTTCTTATATCGGCAGCGCACCATCGCCGTCGGGGCGCTGGCAATGGACGAGGTGACCAGCCCGATCGGCGTCCATCTCGAGTGCCCCCGATTGACCGACTTGTGCTTCGCCGCGGTATACCACGCCCAGAGCGGCGTCCGCGCCGTCGGCCAGGAGGTCGAATTGGCCGACGGTGACACCTTGCTGTATCCGGTGGGCGAAACGTTCACCGCGACCGCCCGCGATCTCGACAGCAAGATCCTGCGGCTGCCCGTCGCTCCGGTCGCGTGCCGCGCCGGGGCGAATCTGGACGGGTTCCGGTTCACGTCTATGACCCCGAACTCGCCGGCGCTGGCACGCTACTTCCGCGCCACCATGGAGTACGTCTGCCAGGCGTTGCAGGAGCAGGACACCGCCCTGGCACATCCGCTGGTCCTGGCCGGCGTGATCGACGCGATCGCCGGCGCCGCGCTGGCCGCGTTCCCGCACAACAGCGACCAGGTCAGCGACTACCTGCGCCGGGCCTGGCCGGCCGCGATCCGCCGCGCGGCGGCGTACATCGACGCGAACCCCGCCCAGCCGATAACGCTGGCCGACATCGCCGCCGCGGCCGGGCTCGGCATCCGCGCCCTGCAAACCGGTTTCCGGCAACACCTGGGCAGCACCCCGATGCTCTACCTACGCCAGGTTCGGCTCGACCACGCCCACCACGACCTGCAGAACGCCGACCCCAACCAGGGCGACGATGTGGCCACCATCGCTCGACACTGGGGCTTCGGGCACCTCGGCCGCTTCGCCGGCTACTACCGCGCCACCTACGGGCGCCCACCCCGAGACACCCTGTACAGCTGACCCCATAGCACCGCGAGGTGCACGCAGCGCGGTATCCGAGACCAGGCCGGCGGACTCTTCGGTGCTGACCAGCGCCGACATGAACCAGGTAGGGCGCGGCGCGGAGGCTCTGAGGGTGATTGAGACCACAAGATCATGCAGCCTGTTGAGCTGAGCTCGGAAAAGCAGAACGCCCACCGTGCGTTTCCGCAGGTGGGCGGTGCTCAAAGCCCGGCGAGAGGCTTGGTGGCCAGGGGCGGGGTCGAACCGCCGACCTTCCGATTTTCAGTCACGCACATTTTCGCAGGTCAGAGCGTTCCAACATGCCGCCGTGCGATCCAGCGTGCGATTAGCTGCGCATGGTGATGTGGCGGGGCAGCCGTGCGACGTCCCCGTGTGCGGCGAGATCCGAGAGGGCGTTGGCGATCTCCCGGTCACGTCCGTCAACCGCGTGCAAGTAGCGACGGGCGGCGGCCATGGTCGAGTGCCCGAGCCTCTTCATCAGGTCTGCGAGCGTCGCCCCCGTCTGAGCGGCCAGCGTCTGCCCCGTGTGGCGCAGGTCGTGGAATGTCATGTCGATACCGACCTTCCCGCGTGCTCGGACGAACGCCTGATAGAGGGTGTTGCCTCGGAGAGGGCCGCCGTCGCGGCTGACGAACAGGCGCTCCTTGCCGGCGTACTCGTCGAGGTGTAGTCGTACCAGCGGCATGACGTGCGGCGGGATGGTGATCGTGCGTTTGCCCGCTTCCGACTTCGGATCCTTGTCGTGGGCTCGGCCTGGAGCGTGCAGCGGCTCGACACGATTCTTCCGAACAGTGATCGTGTGGTTGGTCAGATCGACGTCAGTGACGCGGAGCCCGCCGATTTCTCCGCGCCGAAGACCGCACCATGCGGCGATGAGAACGGCAGTGCGGTAGCAGGGCGTGATGGCCTCCACCAAGGCGACGACCTCGGCAGGGGTCGCCACTGGCCGCTCGACCGACTTGACGGTGCCAGCCCCGGGGATCTGGCAAGGGTTACGACCGAGGATGCCGTCGCGGACCGCGGTGTTCATGACCATGCGCAGGAACCGGTAGGACTGCGAGATAGATGTACGCCCACCATCGCCCCGCAGTGCTGCGGCGTGCCAATGCCTGACGGTGGCCGGGCTGACCGTCCGAAGCGGCACGTCGAGCAACGGGACCAGATGTAGCCGCATGTTGCGTTCGCATGTCTCCCGCCACCGGACGCCGATCTTCGGACTGTCCCGCAGGACGGCGCGAGCGTAGTTGCCGAACGTTTCCGCGCCGGCGCGATCGTCAAGGCGCCGCGCAAGCGCGGCGCGGCCGGACGCGCTCGGCCTGCTGGCGGCCTCCGGCCGGCATCGGCCGGCGCGCCGGCCACCTGCACTCAGGTCGCTCAGTAGGCCCAGGGCTCGGGACCCTGCTTGAGTACCTGCACGCCGCGATCCTCCGCGACTGGCCACATCGTGACCCGGTACTCCAGATGGTCTCCCGGATCAGACTCCGAGAACTTCGACGGCCGCCGCCCCGTCTGGAGGTACCCCACGCGCACCCGGTACTTCCCCGGCGCGACAGGGACCGGTTCGACCTCCGAGGGCAGCTCCGTGGCACCCGTGACCGTCAGCTGCCCCGAGGGAACCGCGACATCAGCCTCAACGACATGGTCGTAGCCGTCGAGTGGACCGAGGACCGGGAGGTTGCTCGAAACCGTCAGTGTCACCGGCACGTAGTCGTAGCGAGCCGTACCGACCACGACGCAGTGACGCTCCACCGCGATCCGCCACGCGTCGTCGGCCTTGTCCCAGGTGTCGCCGTCAAATACGTCTTCGGTGGCCTCTGCGTCCGAGATGACGAAGGTCAGGTGGTCGGCGTAAGGCTCGAACTGGTGGACCCGCACACGGTCTTCTGACACGGCTGACACGCTACAAGGTCGGGCCTCCGGCGGGGGCTCTCGGGCTTCTGGGATGAGGGCTGCCATCCCGTCCGCCGTCGCCCCAGGCGGAGCCGAGCAGACCTGGCCCAGGGCGCCAAGGTCGTACGTCCGGTAGGGCGCTCCACCTTGGCGCCCTGGGCCAGGCCCGCTCCACAAGGTGTGGGTCGACGGCGGACGGGATGGCTTGGGGCGCGTGGCGAGGCGGTCACAGCTCAGCTGTCGTCACCGTCGTCTTTGCGGACTTCTCGGCCGATGCGTTGGGGCAGACCCCTGTCTCGGGCGACGCCAAGCGCCACTGCGATGAGCGCCAACACCGCGATCACGATGACCACTTCCATCGCCCGAGTGTAGGGAGCGAGCACAACCGCGGCGTGCGATCTGCGTGCGACAAGCACCGGCAAAAGGCGGTCAACAGAGGTGATCAACAGTGCCGACGTGAGGCGCCCGATCTCGCCTGGGCAGCAAAACGCCCACCGGCGTTTCCGCTGGTGGGCGGTGCTCAAAGCCCGGCGAGAGGCTTGGTGGCCAGGGGCGGGGTCGAACCGCCGACCTTCCGATTTTCAGTCGGACGCTCGTACCAACTGAGCTACCTGGCCCTGCCGCGCAATGGTGCACGCGTTTCTGGCTAGTTTGCGGTCCTGACGGGACTTGAACCCGCGACCTCCGCCTTGACAGGGCGGCGAGCACTCCAACTGCTCCACAGGACCTTGCTGTGCTGCTACTTTCTACCACTTACCCGACCGAGGTCGGTTCGTACCCCCAACGGGATTCGAACCCGTGCTACCGCCTTGAAAGGGCGGCGTCCTGGGCCACTAGACGATGAGGGCAACCCCGCCATCATTGCATATTTCAACTTCCGGCGGCGTGGGCCCCAACCGGCCCCGCTTGAGGCTTGGAAAGCATACGTGATGTCCCCGCTCTCATCCAAACCGGTATCCCCGCCGCCGCGTCTAGGGCTCTGACCTGCGGTTATGTCCGTGGTTGGTCGGCGCGGCGGCGATCGACACCAGGCGCACCGCCTCCGCGAGGCTCTGCACCGGAGTGACGTCTTCGGGAAGTTCGTGCCTCGGCCAGCCCGGTCCGGCCGCCGCGGCGAGCAGTGGCCGGTGCGGCGCGGTGAGCACGGTCACCCATTGCTCCGGGCTGCCGGTGGCCGGCATGTGGGACCAGAGCACGACCGCGGCCGGTCCGGTCCGGGCGATGGCGTCGCCGAGTGCCTGCGGCGGCACCCGTGCCCCGAGCAGCCGGCTGGGGACACCGGCCTGGGCCAGCGAGGCGGCCAGCGCCTCCAGGGGGAGCGTGTGCTGTTCCTCGTCGGCGGCCGCGAGCAGGACCCGTGGCGATTGGAGGCCAGCTGGCCGAGCCACCGCGCTGAGCACCTCGGTGATGCTGCGGGAGACCAGGTGTTCGACCTCGATGAAGCGGTTGGTTGCCGCGTAGCGCTCGCCGATTCCGATCAGCACCGGCGTGATCACTTCATCCCAGACCGCGACGACGCCGAGGTCGGCGATGCTCGCCTCGAGGATTTCGCGCAGGGCGGGGGCGTCGAGTCGCATCGCGGCCCGGGCGAGGCCGCGAGCGGCGGGGCCGGCCCTGCCCGTGCGGATGGCGTTCCCGCCACCGTCGCGCGCGGCGAGGAGCCGGTCGGGCCACACCGCATCCACCCTGTTGGGCGGGCCGGCTCGCCGTCCGGGCGGCGCTTCATCGGGAGGCCGTGGCAGGCCTTCGAGCGGCGTTTGGGTGGTGCCGCCGCCGGCCGGTGCCAGCCGAGCATCGCTCTGGGTCTCGCCGGCTGCCTTCCGAGGGGGGCGGTCGCCACCCGCCGATCGAGGAGCCGCTACCTGCCCGGCCGGATCGTTGCCAATCCCATACCCGGTGCCCGTCTCCTGGTCGTGGCCGCTCGCCGCTTCCGAAGCGTCGCCGCGGGCTACTGGGCGAAGCTCGTGGCGGTCAGTTCCGGGAGGGTCATCGCGAATTGCCGGGTCGAGGTCGTGCCCGCCCGTCCCGGGAGCGCCGTCGCGGGGTTTCCGGGGGTCGTGGTCGCTCGCGACAGCGGAACCGCCGCCGCGTACCGGCTGCGGCCGGTCGTCTTCGCTCGCCGGTGTAGCACTCTCGCCGTCCGCGTCTCCCGGTGCCTTTCCGCCGGACGCGCCCTGCGGGTCATCACCCACGACGGGGTATCCGGCCGGCTGGTGCACCGCGAAGACGCCGGGCGGCAGCGTCGGCGGCATGGCGATGTCGATCGGCACCGGCACGCGCAGAGCCCAGGCCGCGGCCTCCGCCGGCGCCACGCCCTGTGTGGTCAGCCGGCGCATCACCTGCAGCCGGGCCATGTCCTCCGGCGTGTAGCGCCGGTGGTGCCCCGGCACGTGATGACTGGGCCCCAGCCCGTACCGCTGATGCCAGGTGCGCAGGGTGGTCACGGCGACGCCCAGACGCCGGGCGACCGCCCCCGCCGTCAGGGCGCCGTCAGCCACCCGATGGCTCCGCTAAGTCGTCGGCCGGCCGCGGCTGTGCCTCGAGGTGGCGGATCAGTGAACCGGTGACCCCCCGCAGCCAGGGGGCGTAGGACCGGGGATCGTCGCTCAGGCCCGCCGTCAGCTCCTCAATCGAGACCCAGCGGACGGCGGCCACCTCGTCGGAGTCGATCATCAGGCCCAGGTCTGCCGACGCATCGCCCACCAGTACGTGGTCGTACTCGTATTCGACCCGGCCGGTCGACGGGTCTTCGGCGTAATACGAGTACACGCCGGTCTCGGTCAGGTCGACGCCGTGCGCGCCGATCTCCTCGACCAGGCGGCGGGCGGCGGCCGTCGCCGGCGCCTCGCCCGGCAGGGGATGGCCGCAGCAGGTGTTGGCCCAGCGCAGCGGGAACCGGGTCTTGACCGCGGCCCGTTGTTGCAGCAGGACCCGGCCCGACGGATCGCGGAGGAACACGGAGAAGGCCCGGTGCAGCCGGCCAGGCGCCCGGTGCGCCTCATCGACCGTGGCAGCGCCGGTTGGCTTGCCGAGGGCGTCGACGAGCTCGACGAGGTGTGCCTCGCGGGAGCCGGTCATGCCACCCTCCCGACGAGGTCGTTCGCGACGCCCGTTATGCGGGCGGCCGCCAGCTTTCCGGAGATCAGCACCATCGGTACGCCGACGCCCGGCTGGGTGCCGGAGCCGGTGAAGACCACGTTTTCCAGGGTCGGGTGCAGATTTGCCGGGCGAAAGGGTCCGGTCTGGGTGAAGGTGTGCGCCGACGCGAACGGAGTCCCGGCGGCCATGCCCTGGGCGGCCCAGTCGTCAGGGGTGATCACCCGTTCGACCTCGATGCCGTCCCGGAAGCCCACATAGCCGCGCTGCTCCAGCACCGCGGTCAACTCGTCGGCGTAGCGGCGGCCGAGACCGCCTCTCCAGTCGAACGGTGCCACGTCGAGGTTGGGCGTCGGGGCCAGCACGTAGTAGGTCTGCCGTCCGTCCGGCGCGACACCGGGGTCGCTGCGGCTGGGATTGGTGACGAGCAGCGACGGGTCACTCATCAACAGCCCCTGGTTGATGACCTCATCGAAGGTGCCCTTCCACGCCCCTCCGAAGTGGATGTTGTGATGGGCAATCTTCGAATAACTCCGCGTGGATCCGATGTGGAGCACCACGCAGGACGGCGAGTATTTCAGCCGGCGTGGGCGGCGGGACCCGGGCAGCAGGTCGCGGTAGGCGACCGGCAGATCCGGGTTGAGCACCACGACGTCGGCACTCAGGCGCTCGCCTCCGTCGGTCAGCACGGCGGTCGCACGGCCGTTCGCCGTCTCCACCCCGGTCACGGTCGTCTCGTAGCGGAACTGCACGCCGTGCTTCTCCGCCGCGCCTGCGAGCGCCCTCGGCACCGCGTGCATGCCACCGCGCGGGAAGAACACTCCGGCCACCGAGTCGAGGTAGGCGATGACCGCGTAGATGGCGAGGGCGTCGTGCGGTGCCAGCCCCGCATACATGGCCTGGAAGGAGAAGATGCGCTGAGTCCGGTGATCGCGGAAGTACTGGCTGATCTTCGGCTGGAGCCGGCGGAAACCACCCATGCCGAGCAGCTTGAGCAGGTTGAGATTGATCAGGTCGAGCGGCGTGTCCAGGTTGCGGTCGATGAAGGCGTTCCGCTCGAGATGCCACAGGCCGCGGGCGAAATCGACGAAGCGCAGGTAGCCGTCGGCCTCACGGGGACCACAGAGCCGGGAGATCTCGGCGGCCATCCGGACCGGGTCGGTGCGCACGTCCAGGGTGGATCCGTCCGGGTAGTAGGCCCGGTACGCCGGATCGAGAGGGGTCAGCTCGAGCCAGTCGGACAGCTTCTCCCCGACGGCCGCGAGGGGCTCGGCGATCAGCTCGGGCATGGTCAGCACGGTCGGCCCGGTGTCGAACTCGTATCCGTCGACGGACAGCCTGCCGGCGCGGCCACCCGGCACGGCCTCCCGTTCGACGACCGTCACCTGCCGCCCGGCCGCGGCCAGGTGCAGCGCACAGGCAAGGCCGCCCAGTCCGGCGCCGACCACCACCACGCGGTCGGTCGGTCCCGTCGTTCTTCGCACGTCACAGCTCCAGGGGTCGGAGAAAGGCCATCATCTCGGACGGTGGGTCGCGGTGACCGCCAGGTCCGTCAGCGCAGCGTATGCATCGTCGTGGATCGGTGTGCCCGCGAGCGCTGCGACACCCTCGGACACCCGCCGCTGAATCAGGGCCTCCACGTGCGCGACCGCGCCGGTCTCGGCGATCACCTCGGCACGCCGGGCAACCGATCGGGCGCATTCGGAGCCGACGGCGAGCTCGGCTCGCTGCGCGGGGGTGGCGAGCTGGTGCGCCAGCATCAGCAGGGCGGTGGGCTTTCCGGTACGCAGGTCGTCGCCGGCCGGCTTTCCGGTGACGAGGGGATCGCCGTAAACACCCAGGAGGTCGTCGCGGAGCTGGAATGCCTCGCCGACCGCGAGGCCGTAGCGGCTGTAGGCCTCGTCGATCGCGGCCACGTCGGCCTCGGGCGGGCCGGCCAGCGCGAGCCCGAACTGCAGCGGCCGCCGCACGGTGTAGCTCGCGGTCTTGTTACGCGCGACCAGCAGCGCGCGCTCGAGGGACCAGGCGCCGGGCTCGGCCTCGCCGAGAACGTCCAGATACTGCCCCGCGATGGCCTCGATGCGCATCCGGTCGTAGCCGGCGCGCGCGGCGAACAAGGTCGCCGGGCGCAGCGTCGCCCGGGCCAGGAGCTGATCGGCCCAGACCAGGCAGAGATCGCCGAGGAGGATCGCCGACGCAGTGCCGAATCGGTCCGAATCGCCGGATCGGGCCGCGTCGCCGTGCTCCGTGGCGAAGATCCGGTGTGCCGTCGGATTGCCCCGTCGGGTTGCGGAGCCGTCCATGACGTCATCGTGTATCAGCGCGAACATGTGCATCAGTTCCAGTGCTGCCAGCGCCGGCAGCACCGGTTCGACGGGTGCGTGCGGGCTCACGACGCCGCGCCAGCCCCAGTAGGCGAAGGTCGGGCGTAGCCGCTTGCCGCCGGCGAGCACGAGCTCACGGGTCTTGCTCGCGAAGCGTCCGAGCGCCGGGTCCACGCCGCCCAGTGCCGAGATCTGGTCGTTCAGAAACTCGGCCAGGGTGGCCTCGACGGCGGGCGCCAGATCACCCGGAGAGGCGGTCCGGCGAAGTATTCCGAATCGAAGGCTTTCCTCGAGGATGTCGTTGGCCACGACAGCCAGGTTACCGTAAGCTTCCAGTTGCGTCGATTCATGAGTCGATTTGGTTTTGGAGGGTCCGTGGAGATCGATCTTGCAGCGGCATACGAGCGGTGCCGCAGGATCCACAAGCGCCACGGTCGTACCTACTATCTGGCTACCCAGTTGCTGCCGTCCTGGAAACGTCGCCATGTGCACGCCCTCTACGGCTTCGCGCGCTATGCCGACGAGATCGTCGACCGCACCGAGGACCTGCCTCCGGCCGCGCGCGCCGCACGGCTCGGCGCCTGGTCAGACGAGTTTCTGGCCGGGCTGGCCGGCGCGCCGAGCGGTGACCCGTTGCTGCCGGCGGTTCTCCACACGATCGCGGTGTTCGACCTGGATCCTGCCGACTTCGCGTCGTTCCTGCGCAGCATGGCAATGGATCTCACCGTCACGTCCTACGCGACATATGACGACCTGCTCGACTACATGGAGGGGTCGGCGGCCGTCATCGGCACGATGATGCTGCCCATCCTGGGTTCGAGAGACCTGGTGGTCGCCCGCGAGCCGGCCCGCCAGCTCGGCTTCGCCTTCCAGCTCACCAACTTCATCCGCGACGTCGGCGAGGACCTCGACCGCGGTCGCACGTATCTGCCGGAGGCCGACCTCGCCGAGTTCGGCGTCACCCACGACGACCTGCTGGCCGCTCGGGCGCAGGGCCGCTCGACCCCGCAGATCAAGGCCCTGATCCGGGCCGAGGTGGCCCGCGCCGACGAGCACTACGCCGCTGCGGCTTCCGGCGTCCCCCTGCTGCTGCCCGGCTCACAGGCCTGCATGCGCACGGCCTTCCAGCTGTACGGCGGGATCCTCGACGAGGTCGTCGCGGCCGACTATGACGTCTTCGTCCGCCGAGCCAGGGTCCCCGGCCGGCGCCGGGTCCGGGTGGCGGCCCGGTCCCTGCTGACCAGGGCAGGCACCCCGATGGCCGCGTCGGCCCGAGGCTGAGATGCGGACCGCCGTGGTTCTGTTCACCCGCGACCTGCGGGTGCACGACAACCCCGCCCTCGCCGCAGCCTGTGCGTCCGCCGAGCGGGTCGTGCCGCTCTTCGTGCTCGATCCGCACCTGCTACGGCTCTCCCCCAACCGGGCGCTCTTCCTGCACCAGAGCCTCGCCGACCTGCGCGAGACCCTGCGCCGCCTGGGCGGCGACCTGGTGATCCGCACGGGCGAGCCGGTCGCGGAGGCGATCAGGCTGGCCCGCGAGGTCGAGGCCGAGGGGATCGCGCTCGCCGCCGACGTCAGCGGCTACGCCCGGCGCCGGGAGCAGCGCCTCGAGCGGGAGGGCGAGCGACACCGCATCTCGGTCCGGCACTTCCCCGGCACCACGGTCGTCCCGCCGGGCGGCGTGCGACCTGGTGGCGGCGATCACTACCGGGTCTTCTCGCCATACCACCGGGCCTGGGAATCGGCGGCATGGCGCGACGAGTCCGCCACCCCTGACAAGGTCACTCTGCCGCCGGGCGTCGCCGCGGGCCGGCTTCCGAAGGCACCGGAGAACGAGTCCCCAGGGGCGGCGCCCGGCGGCGAGAGCGAGGGAAGGCGCCGGCTCGCGGCGTGGCTTCGGCATATCGAGCCGTACGACGACCTGCACGACCAGTTGGCCGCCGACGGAACCTCCCGGCTGAGCGCCTACCTGCGGTTCGGATGTGTCTCGCCGCTGGCGGTGGCAAACGCGGCGCGCGGAATCGGCGGCCCGGGCGCGGACGCCTTCGTCCGCCAACTCTGCTGGCGCGACTTCTACTACCAGGCCACCGCCGCGTTTCCGGCGATCTCGACGGAGGCCTACCGCAGGGCAGGCGACTCCGGGTGGCGTGCCGACGACGACGCGCTCAAGCAGTGGCAGAACGGCACGACCGGGGTGCCGGTGGTGGACGCCGGCATGCGCCAGTTGCGCGCCGAGGGGTGGATGCACAATCGCGCCCGGCTGATCACCGCGTCGTTCCTCACCAAGCATCTGGGGCTCGACTGGCGCCACGGCGTGAGATGGTTCTTCCGCTGGCTGATCGACGGCGACGTGCCGAACAATTCCGGCAACTGGCAATGGGTGGCCGGCACGGGCCACGACACCAAGCCCTACCGGCGGTTCAATCCGATCCGGCAGGCGGAGCGCTTCGACCCCGACGGCGCGTACGTGCGTCGTTACGTACCCGAGTTGAAATCCGTCGAGGGGAAGGCCGTGCACCAGCCCTGGCGGCTGCCGGAGGCGGTGCGCTCAGATCTCGACTATCCGGGGCCACTCGAGTCGCATCGCGACGATGCGGTCTGGCTGCGGCCATGACCCGACGGGAGAATTCCGTTCGACAAGCCCGGCGGGAGCGGACGCGGCTCCGGCCGGCCCGGAGCTTTCGTCGATTGAAGGCTGGCAGGACCCGGAGGACAGGACGTTCCGAACTCGGGACGGCGCCGGCGGGCGGCCCCGGTCAGCCGGGAATCCGTACCGAGGAGATCGCGGCGTCGATCGCCCCGACCCGGTCGAAGTCGCCCAGCTGCCGCGTCACGAAGGCAATCGCGTGACCCGTCTTCGGGTCCGCCCACGCCGCATTGCCGCCGAGGCCACCCATGCCCCACGTCCCGTCGGGCTCCAGTTGCACCCCGAGACCCCACGTCGTCTGGCTCTCGATGAAGAGATCCTGACCCGAAAAGTGCGCCGACGTCAGGTCTTCGACGAGCGCCGCGCTCAGCAGACGGCGGCCGTCCAGAATCCCACCGGCGAGCAGCCCGGCATAGAAGCGCGCGAGGGAGCCGGCCGTGGCGTGCAGGTTCACCGCTGGCACGACGGCATCACGCCAGAGCGGGCTGTTGACGACCGCGAGATCACGCGCGCCGGGCGGATTCAGAACCGCCAGCGTTCGCACCGATTCCGGCTCGCCGAGCATCAGCGCGGGCCGGTCCGGCCGGTCGAACTCCAGCTCGGCGCATCGCTCCGGCTCGGCGGTACCGAAGCCGAAGTCCAGCCCCCAGGGCGCGGCGATCTCCTCGGCGACGAACCGCGCCGGCGGCCGGCCGTCGACCCGGCGGATGATCTCGCCCAGCAGATGGCCATAGGTCAGCGCGTGCTCGGCCGCCACCGTGCCCGGCGGCCACTGCGGGCTCGCGCCGGCCAGGTCCGCGCAGAGCAGATCCCAGTCGCCCCAGTCCGACGCCTTCCGGGGTACCGGAAAGAAGGGCAGGCCCGCCGTGTGAGTAAGCACCTGGCGTACGGAGGCGGGGGCCCGGAATCCGGGCCAGTGCCGCGCGATCGGATCATCGAGCCCGACGAGGCCGCGGTCCACCAGCAGCAGCACGCCCAGCGCGATCACCGGCTTGCCGACGGAATACACATTGACCAGGGTTCTCTCGACCCACGGTCGGGTCCGGGCGGCGTCGGCCCAGCCCTCGCGCAGATCCACCACCCGCGCACCGTCGCGCAGCACGCAGAGTGCGGAACCGCCGCTGGGATGTGCCGCGAGGGCCTCCCGGACGGCTTCGTATCCGGGCGCCACGAAGCCGTGGGCATCATCGTCGGCTGACATGTGCGCACGGTACCGGCGAAAAGTGGAAGGGTGTTCGCATGGGCGAAGGACAGCAAGTTGATGTCGTGGTCGTCGGCCTGGGCGTGGGCGGCGAGGAGGTCGCCGGACGGCTCGCGGAGGCGGGCCTCGATGTGGTCGGTATCGAGGACACGCTGGTCGGCGGCGAGTGTCCCTATTGGGGGTGCATCCCGACCAAGATGATGATCCGCGCGGGCAACGCGCTCGCCGAGGCTCGCCGCATTCCCGGGCTGGCCGGCAATGCTCAGGTGCAGCCCGACTGGGCACCCGTCGCGCGCAGAATCCGGGACGAGGCGACCGACACCTGGGATGACAAGGTCGCCGTCGACCGCTTCACCGCCAAGGGCGGCCACTTCGTCCGCGGCCGGGCCGCCATCGCCGGGCCGGGTCGCGTCAGGGTGAACGACCAGGAGTGGACCGCGAGCCGCGGCATCGTGATCGCCACCGGCACGAAGGCGATCATCCCGGCCATCGACGGGCTCGCCGGCACCCCTTACTGGACCAACCGCGAGGCCGTCGAGGCCGAAACCCTGCCGGCCACCATGCTCGTCCTCGGCGGGGGCGCCATCGGACTCGAGCTCTCCCAGGTCATGGCCCGCTTCGGCGTGAAGGTCACGGTCATCGAGGGCAGCGGCCGCCTGCTTGCCATGGAGGAGCCCGAATCCTCCGCGTCGGCCGCCGCGGCCCTGGCCGCCGACGGCGTAAAGATCCTCACCGGGGTACGCGCACAGCACGTCTCCCATTCCGGCACCGCCTTCAGCGTCGTGCTCACCGACGGCTCGACCGTGACCGGGGAACGGCTGCTCGTCGCCACCGGACGCGCGGCCCGCCTCGACGGCCTGAGCGTTGAGGCGATCGGCCTGGACCCGGCGGCCCGTTTCGTCAGCACCGACGACTGGATGCGTGCCGCCGACAAGGTCTGGGCGGTCGGCGACGTGACCGGCAACGGCGCGTTCACCCACATGGCGATGTACGAGGCGGATGTCGCGGTCCGCGACATCCTCGGCCAGGGCGGGGCCGCCGCCGACTTTCACGCCAAGCCGCGCGTCACCTTCACCGATCCGGAGATCGGGGCGGTCGGCTACACCGAGAAGCAGGCCCGCGACGCCGGCCTCGACGTGCAGGTCGGCTACTCGAGCCTGCCGTCCTCGTCGCGCGGGTTCATCCACGGGCCGGGCAACGAGGGCTTCATCAAAGTCATCGCCGACCGGAGCCGGGGTGTGCTGGTGGGCGCCACCTCAGCCGGGCCATCGGGCGGCGAAGTGCTGGGCGCCCTGGCCGTGGCGGTGAAGGCAGAGGTTCCGATAACCACGCTCAAGGCGACGATCTGGGCGTACCCGACATTCCACCGGGCGATCGGAGATGCCCTGCGGAGCCTCTAGAGCGAAAGCATCGCGGTGATGGTGGTCCCGCTGGGCGACGAGACGATGCGGAGCTCGGACATCTGCCGGGCGATCCACAGCCCGCGGCCGCCCGGAAGCGACGGCGACGGCAGAACCCGCCCGACCGAAGCCGGCTCCGCCAGGCCCGGTCCGGCGTCGCTGACCCTGCAGTGCAACACGCCGCCACCCACCCAGAGGCGCAACCGCCCGGAACCGCCGCCGTGCCGGACGGCATTACTGGCCAACTCGTGGGCGACCAGCATCATCGTGTCCACGAGGCGGCCGGCGGGTATCGCGGCCACCTGTGCGGCGACGGCCGACCGCACGCCGGACAGGCCGTCGCCGTCGAAACCCAGCTCGAGCAGGACTGTCGTAGTCCCGGTCGGGTCCCTGCGGGCAGCCCGGGCCGGCCGGTTCGAGGCGTGGTGGCGACGGCCGGCGCCCATCGACTCGGCGCCCATCACCGCGCGCCAGCCTTCCGAGCGCGGGGGCGCCCGCCAATGTCGGTGTTCGCTAGGTCGGCCTTTCGCAGACCGCGAGGATCCGGGCCTCGCGCGGGAGAACGGGGCCCCGCGGGCAGCGTTGTCATCAGGACCGCGTCCGGTCGGCTGCCGGCGCCACCCGGCCGGTCACCGCCCACGAGACCTGTGCGGCAGGAACTTCTACTGTCGCGGAACCGGTCCGCGGCGTTATCCAGCCGCCTCAGTAGCAGGCCCGGGCCGGTCCGCGTCGCCGCCACCTTCCGGGGATAGAGGAACGCGACGCATGCGTGGCCGTCGGGACCGAGTCGACTCATCGGCGTCGCGGCGGCCATGAAATCTCCTCAACTAACCCCGGGTCCGCAACGTACCCGATAGGCAGGTCCTCCGAGCATGGATTAGAGGTGCCCATCTACCGGCACAGCGAGCGCCGCGCCCGTTAACGCCGGCCGAGCGACGTCGTTGCCGCAGGGTCCGCGGTAGGTCGCGTTGGTGGGCGCCGTTCGCTCGTCCCTCGCTGCTCCGGCACGCTCGCAGCCCGGCGCGGCCTTCGCGGGGCACTGACCTTCGCCGGATGCGGCGCCTTGACCTGCCCGTCAACTGCCACCAGAGCTTCGCCTCCTGGCTTCGCCTCCTGGCTTCGCCTCCTGGCTTCGCCTCCTGGCTTCTGAGTTCCCCCCGGTTTGGTGGAGCTTCTCAAGCATGATCGACTGATCATGGGTAGGAAGTATCCGTGGCCGCACCGAAGAAGTACCCCGACGAGCTCAGAGCGCGTGCTGTGCGTCTGTATCGCGAGTCAGACCCGAAACCGACCATCCGGCGGTTGGCAGAGCAGTTGAACGTGCATCACGAGGCGCTCAGGAACTGGATCCGGCAGGCCGAGGCCGACGCGGGCGAGCGTCATGACCGGCCCACCAGCGAGATGGCCGAGGAGAACCGCCGGCTACGTGAAGAGGTCGCTGAGCTGCGCCGGGTCAATGAGATCCTGCGTGCGGCATCCTCGTATTTCGCGTCGGAGCTCGGCCCGACCCGGCGACGGTCATGAGGTTCATCAACGAACATCGTGACCGCTTCGCGGTCGCGCTCCTGCTACGGGTCCTGGGCATCGCCGAGTCCACCTACTACCAGTGGATCAGGCAGGCCGAACAGCCCTGTGAGCGGGACCTGGTCGACCTCGGGCTGCTCTCCAACATTTATGAGATCTGGGAGGCGTCCGGGTTCACCTATGGCGCCGACCGCGTCCACCGGCAGCTACGCCGCGACGGCATCCGCGTGGGCCGCAAGCGGGTCGAGCGGCTGATGGCCGGGCAGGGCTGGCACGGGGCGTTCCTGCGCCGCGGCTGGCGCGGCGGCTCAACGAAGCAGGATCCGCGGCACACGCCGGCGCCGGATCTGGTCAACCGCCAGTTCACCGCGGCCGGCCCGAACCGGCTGTGGGTCGCCGACGCCACCCGGATCCCGACCGGCGAGGGCGTGTTCTGGCTGGCCGCCGTCCGTGACGTGTTCTCCCGCCGGATCGTCGGCTGGAAGACCTCGGACCGGTGTGACACCGATCTGATCCTGGCCGCGCTCGAGTACGGCATCTGGTCGCGTGACGTCCGCGACGGCCAGTTGATCCACCACTCGGACAGGGGCTCGAACTATACGAGCTTCCGCTTCTCACAACGCTTGCAGGACAACGGAATCCGGCCCTCGATGGGGTCGGTCGGTGACTCCTACGACAACGCGCTGATGGAAAACTTCTGGTCCACGCTGAAGATCGAACTCGTGTACCGCACGAGCTGGCGGACCCGCGACGAGGCCGAGAACGCGATCTTCGAATACATCGACGGCTGGTACAACACCCGCCGCATCCAGAAGGAACTGGGCTACCTCAGCCCCGACGAATACGAGGCGGCCTGGCACGCCCAGACCGAGCCAGATAACCTCACTCCTGCCCCGACCGGAAGCAGGTAACCACCGCTCCGTCAAAGCGGGGGGAACTCATTCGCCTCCTGGCTTCGCCTCCTGGCTTCGCCTCCTGGCTTCGCCTCCTGGCTTCGCCTCCTGGCTTCGCCTCCTGGCTTCGCCTCCTGGCTTCGCCTCCTGGCTTCGC
>NZ_JBEZXZ010000064.1:40804-41426 GCF_040638275.1 Actinoplanes sp. NPDC026623
TCGCCCGTTACCTCGTTGCCGGATTCGGGGGTGGGACGAGGTGGCTCGGTAGGAGGAGGTGCTCCCACGGTCGCCTTGGTGGGGTGGAAGGTGCTGGAGTGGACGCCGGTTCGGTGTTCCCGGTGGGGGTGAGGAGCACTTCCGGCCTGTAGCGGTGCCCGAGCGCGGGGGCGGCGCCGCAAATTCGCTCCACGCTGCGTGTGTGGATTCGCGACGTTGCGCTGTCTGCGGCCACTCGAAAAAGCGTTTGCGCAGGTGGCGGCGTTGTGGTCCGGGACACGGGGGGCCGATTTGGAGCCTGGGAAACGACCGGGTAATGTTTTGGGAGCCGGCAGGGAAACGGGCGAGGCAAGCAGAACGAACCGAGAGATCGGGGAGATCAGCTACCGGCCGTCCTGCCAAATCCTTCGAACTTCGGGATCGTAGCGATGCTGCCCTCGGCAGCTGAACGCGGGCCCGGAACGAAGGGTGCCTAGGGACGAACGGCACGAACCGGGAGATACCGGTTGACAGGGCCAGGAAGACCTAGTAAAGTTGAGCGAGTGCCCCGGGGACGGGTTGCCTGGTGAGGGTGACGGTTTTCCGGTGTGTGGTTGTTCTTTGAGAACTCAACAGGGTGCTA
>NZ_JBEZXZ010000065.1:0-41102 GCF_040638275.1 Actinoplanes sp. NPDC026623
CCGCGCGCAGGGCGACCTCGTCGGCGGCCGTGCCGGCGCCGGCCAGGACGTGGTCGACGTGCGGAATCACCAGCCGCCACAGCGACAGCGTCGCATCGCTGACCGGGCGGTCCCCGAGATGCCGGGTCACCCGGTCCACCGCGGTCGCCGCGAACCGGGCCGACGGGTCCGCGCCGGCCGGCGTCGGCGCGCGGCGAACCGCCTCGGCGACGAGCGGGTGAACCGACGCCACCGGGTTCCCCCCGTCCATCCCGAACGCGGCCAGCGCGGCCAGCCCGGAGTGCACGAGCGTGCGCCGCCCGCGCTCCAGCAGCGGGATCCACGGCTCGTCGCTGGTGAGGTCGGCGGCGACCAGCGGCCGGACGGCGACCTCGAGGGCGGCGAGGGGAAACGGCTGACCGGGCGCCAGCGCGGCGAGCAGGTGCAGGACCACCTCCGCGGCGGGTTTGCCGGCGTCCGGGATATCCTCCAGCGCCACCTGAACCGCGAAACAGACGCAGCGCACCGGATCATCGCCCGGCCCGGCCGCCGCACCCAACCCGTCCAGGGCGTCGAGCAGGCCCCGCAGGGTGTGCTGTACCGGGGTGCTGCCGTGCCGGGTGCCGGCCACGTGCAGGGCGAGGGGCAGCCGGTCCAGCCGTTCCGCCACGTCGCCGGCGAGATCGGCGATCTCCTCGAACCGAGCCTGCCCCATGCCGGGCAGCCGCTTGCGCAGCAGCTCCGCGCAGCCGCGGCGGTCGAGCAGCACGACCGGGGTACGGTCCACGCCGACGAGGCCGGCGCCGGCGTCCCCCAGCCTGGTGGTGACCACCACGAGCAGATTCTTGGCGACCAGCCGGCGGGAGCCGTCCAGGACGGACCGGAGATCGTCCGGGTCGTCGGCGCCGTCGACCACGAGCAGCCGCCGAGGGTCGCCGGCCGGCCCGGTGAGCGCCCGCTCGACGATCCGCCACATGGTGCGGCGGGAACCGGACTCCCGCGCCCGGCTGACCTCGGCGTCGTCCGCGCCGAGCTCGGCGGCCAACGCGGCCAGGCCCTCCACGAGGGACCCACGATCGCGGGCGGAGATCCACCAGAGCGCCCGATCCGGGTCGCGCTCCCGCAGGGTCAGCGCGGCGGCCCGGGCCACGGTGGTCTTGCCGATGCCGGCCGGCCCGGTCAGGACGTGCACCCGCTGAGCGGAGTCGATCGCCTCGACCAGGCGGTCGGTCTCCGCGCGACCCACGATCTCGGCGAGTGGATGCCCGGAGGGCAGGCCGCACCCGCCGGTGGCCGGCGGGACCCGCAGCAGGTCGGCGTCGGCGGCGGACACCATCGGCACGTTCGCGTGCACCTGCGCCGGGCGGATCTCGGTATTCAACCGCACCATCCCTTTTGCCCGGCCGGCACTCGCCCAGCAGTACGGTAGAAATCATAGGGATCGTTGCAGCGCCGGCCCAGCGGGGAGCGTGCCACGGATGGTCGCCGCAACGGGAAACGATCCCGCCGCGTCCACAGTGCGCTTCGTCGGCGCCAGCGGGCAGGTCGCCGGGCTCGGCGTGCTGATCGGCTGGTCACCTGCCCGACGGTGATCATCAAGCAGCTGGGCAGCTGGGCGGGCGCCCCGCCGCCGGCCGGCCGGACCGTGCCCTTCCCGCTGTCGTCCGCACCGGGCCAGACCCGCACCGCACGGGTGACCCGGTGGTCGGCAGAACTCGCCGCCGGCGCCTCCCTTGCGGCTGAGCGGGCCCGCGCCCCGCGCTGTGATCACCTCCTCAATCACGCATAGTAATGAATCGCGAACGCACTGTATTCTGTTGCGGCATGGAATCGCGAGCGCACTGTGTTCCGTTGGCGGCATGGCAGGTTCCATTTCGACGCGCGTGAAGCCGCGCCGGAATTGTCGCACCGACCCGGCATTGCCGAAATGAAGGTTGGCATGATCATTCACGGGCATTTCGTGGCGGGGTGCGGGAGAATTATTCGGTGGGACAGTTGTCATTGTTCGGCAGGTCGGAATTGGCGGCGATGCGGGACCGGGCCGCGAGGCGGAACTATTCAGCCGCCGCTGAAGAGTTTCGTCGTGAGCACGAGCGTCATCGCAAATGGGGCCTTCAGCAACGCCACAGCGAGAAGCTTCGCCGCCTGCGCCTGAGCCGCTCCGCAGCCCTGGCAGCGGCGACCCCCGAGAGCGGGCCGGCATGCCCCACCGCGTCGCCTCCTGCGCCACGAGTGCCCACCGCACCGCGCGTTCCCACCTCACCCGGGCCGCCATCTGCATCGCGAGAGCCCGCCGCACCCAAGTCACTCACCCCACCCGCCGCGCCGCGCGTGACCGCCGCACCGCGAGTGCCCACCCCACCCGTGTCGCCACCTGCATCGCGAATGCCCTCCGCATCGCACGCGCCCTCCGCATCGCGGCCCTGTATCGCACCGCAGCCGGTCACGCCGCCGCAGCCAGCGGCGGCGCCGGGCTCGGCACCAGGCCCAACAGCACTCCGGCAACCGCGAGCATCTCGGTCGCCGGCCCGCCTGTCACCGCCGGCAGGGCACGCCTCATGGCAGGCGCTGCCACCTCGGACATCGCTTCGGCAGCCGTGGACGGCATTACCGGCATCGGTGGCGGCATCGGTGCCGATGCGGCTTGTGTCACGACCGGCGGCAGCGCCTCGGTCGTCGTGGCCGGGGTGCCCGACAGCCTCGCCGTCCGGTTCCCGGGCGGGGCCTCCGGCACTACTTCTGCCGCGGTCGGGTCCCGGTGGGTTTTTCCTGAATTCGGGTGGCCGCTGTGAATCGGTGGGCGCGGTGACACTCCATCATATCGAATATTTCCAGGTCCGAGACGGTCGCCGTGCGAACGCCGACCCAGAGCCAAACACAATTTGTTGCCCGCCATGCCGATATTCGACGCCTGCACGGTGGGTGAAATGCGCCGCCGCTCGACGAGCGATATGGGCCGCCACTCGGCGGATGATATGGGTCACCGATCGGCGGGCGAAATGGGTCGCGCGAAGGATGCGCCGCAATCGCGCCCCACCGGAATTCATCTACCCGGGGCCGAGATCTTCCGACGCGACATACACACTCGCACCGGCATGGGAGCGCCATCCAGCGCACAGGTGGCGCATCGCTTCGGCCCGCACCTTCGCGACCGGCCACCGCGAGCCAGACCGGTTCGGGTGCAAGGTCTTCGTTGGTGACATCGGCCTTCGGGTCTCTGTCGATCCGTCGTGTTCTCTGCTTGATGCGCCGGGGCCGGGGCATGTGGTCGTGCGACGTCCGGATCATCCCGGGACCAGATCAGCGACGTGCCGGTCCTCGCGGTCGACCAGCAACGTGCCGCTTCACGCGATCGACCAGCAACGTGCCGCTTCCCGCGATCGATCAGAGCTGTGCCGTAGTGATTCTGGCGTTTGACGGCAGGTCGCCGACGCCGAGCACACGAACCGCTCCCATCGCCGAGTCGGGAGCCAAGGCCGGTGGGCCTGAGAGCGGGCCGATGGCCGGCGGGCTCCAGTCGGCCAGGTAACGCCACCGGGGTTCAGATCTCGGCTAGTGCTCCGTGGCCTGGGCCGGGGCGGCGCGTGCCTCGATCAACGGCAGTGGGTTGATGTAGTCGCGGTAGGACAGGATCTGGCCATTCTGAACCCGGATCGCCGCGATCACCGTCTGGTGGAACGGCGCGCCGGTCGCGACGACGACTCCGCGCGCCTCGTATTCCACGATGATCACCTCGGCGTCGGTGGTCTCGTGAATCACCTGGTCGCGGTACTCGTCGAACCTGATGAATCCCTTCGCCACCGCGGTCAGGTGCCGGCGGATCTCCGCGCGGCCCCGCAGCCGCCCCGGCACGCCCGGCGGCCGGTACGGCCATTCGATGTATCCGTCGGGCGCCATCAGGTCGACGAACGTGTCGACATCCAGGTCGCGGCCCGCCCGGAGCAGCCGCTCGACGATCTCGCGTGACGTGGCGGTCATCGCTCCCCTGTCGTTCAACGCGCGTTCATTGAACGACCGTAGAACGGGAGGATCGCCTCAGTCAACAGCCGTAGAATGAACGGGTGACCGATCCGAGCCCCAAGCCGACCCGGGCGCAGCAACGCCGCAGGACCGAGGAGGACATCCTCGTCGCGGCCCGCCAGATGTTCGCCGAACTCGGCTATGAGCGCACCACGATCCGCGCGGTGGCCAGGGCGGCCGGCGTCGATCCCGGCCTCGTCATGCACTACTACGGCAGCAAGGACGAGCTCTTCTCGCGCGCCACGCGTCATTCCGCCGACGAGTTGCCCGCCGGCACCGCCGAGGAGGTGGCCGAGGCGTTGCTCGCCTCGCTTGCCAGGCGGCTGGACGGCGAGCCGGTGGCCTCGCTGGCCGTCCTGCGCTCCATGCTCACCAACGCCGACGCCGCCGACCGCTACCGGGCGGCCGGCGAACCCCAGCTCAGCCGGATCGCCGCCGCGATACCCACCGCGGACGCCGAGCTACGCGCCGGCCTGCTCGGCGCCATCGTCCACGGCGTGATCATCGAGCGTTACCTGCTTCGGCTCGGCGGGCTGGCCGGCGCCTCGCCCGAGCAGATCGTCGACCTGCTGCGCCCGTGCTTCCAGCTTCTGGCCGCCGCTACGCCAGGGCGACGGTGAGCAGCAGCAGCCACTGCGGGTCGCGGAGGCGGTCGCCGTACAGTTCCCGTACCCGGGTCATCCGGTAGCGGACGGTCTGCGGGTGCACGAAGAGCGCCGCCGCCACCTCGTCGCGGCGGCCGTGGTGGAGCAGCCAGCCGCGCAGCGTCTCGGCGAGCTTGGCGGCCGTCGGGTCCCGCTCGCCGGCGAGCGGAGCGAGGGCCTTCTCCCGCAGATCGGCCAGCGCCTGCGGGTCCGCGCTCAGCACCAGCGCGACCAGGTGATCCTCGGTGTCCACCGCCGCCGCGCCGTCGCCGGGCGCGAGCCGGGCGGTGCGCACCGCCCGGGCGAGCGACTCCCGGACCCGCTGCCAGGGCCGCGCCGGGCCGACGATGGCGCCGCGGCCCGCCAGCAGCCGCATGAGGTGGGCCCGGGACACGCCGTGCGCGTCCGGGACGAGCAGCACGGACGTCTCCTCCGGGCCGCCCTCGGCCGCCTGCAGGGTGCGGGCGTCGAGCAGTTCCAGCGCCGCGCGGGTGGCGGGCTCCGGCACCAGGACCGCGGTCAGGGTCTGCGGCGGCACCCATTCGGCACGCTCGGCGGCGGCGGTGACCACGTGCTCGGACTCGCCGGCCAGCAGCGCCTGGGCGAGCCGTTCCAGGTGCCGGCGGCGGGCCCGGCCGGAGGTGGCCAGCTCGTCGGCGTGCCCGGCGACGCTCGCCGCCGACAGCTCGTCGATGTACGCGAAGACCAGCTCAGCGAAGTGCGCGATCGTCACGGAGTCCTCGCCGCCCTGGACGCTGATCGCCGCCAGCTCACGCCAGGCCACCCGGGCGCCCAGCCGGTACGCCGCGAGCAGCGCGTCCAGGCTGCGGCCGTTGCGCGCCTCGCCCCGGCCGAGGGCGTACGCGGCCTCGAGCGCCGGCGCGAGCGGCGAACCCACGGCCGGCCGCTCCGGCCGGGACACGAGGTTCAGGAAGGTGCCCAGCGCCGCGCGCACCGCCTGCTCGATCCGCGGGCCGAGCGGGCCGGTGAACGCCTTCGCGTACGCGGGAACGCCACGGGTAATCGCCTCAACCGTCTGCGCCGCTACCACCGGCAGGGCATGCTTCAGGGGAGCGACCGCCTCCGCGGATAGCTGGAAGTACTGAGCATCACTCACACTAGCCTCCATTTGTTCGCTGCGAACAATAACGCTGCCCCGATTCACGTAGATCAGGTCAGGCGATTGCCGGGAAAACGCCGCACCCTTGTGGCATGGCCGTTACCCAGACCCTGCGATCGGGCGCGTGGCGCGTCGTCGAGCTGCTGACGACGCCGCTGGTGCCGGCCGACTACCTCGACGTGGTCGCGCCGCTGCGCAACGCCGGCGTGCTGCGGGCGAGGATCGTGTCCGTCCGGCCCGAGACCCGCGACAGCGTCACGCTGGTGCTGCGGCCCGGCCGCGGCTGGCGCCCGCACGAGCCCGGGCAGTATGTCCGGATCGGCGTCGACGTCGACGGCGTACGGCTGTGGCGGGCCTACTCGGTGACCTGCGCGCCCGGCCGGCTGTCGGTGACCGTCAACGCCGTACGCGACGGCGCGGTCAGCAACCACCTGATCCGCAACGCCCGGGCCGGGATGATCGTGCACCTGGACAACCCGGCCGGCGACTTCACCCTTCCGGCGTCCCGCCCCGACCGGGTGTTGTTCGTGACCGCCGGCAGCGGCATCACCCCGGTCATGGGCATGCTGCGCAGCGCCCTGCACGAGCTGAGCGACGTGGTCGTCGTCCACTCGGCGCCGGAGCGCGACGCCGTCGTCTTCGGCGACGAGCTGCGCACGTTAGCCGCCGACGGCCGCATCCGGCTGATCGAGCGGCACACCCGCGCCGACGGCCGGATCACCCCGGCCGAGCTCGCCGAGCTGGTCCCCGACCTGTTCGACCGGGAGACCTGGGCCTGCGGGCCCAACGAGATGCTCGACGACCTGGGCGCGCACTGGGCCCTGGCGGGCGCCACCGAGCAGCTGCACGTCGAGCGCTTCCGGCCGACCGTGATCGCGACCGGCGACGGCGGCAAGGTCACCTTCGCCCGGTCCGGCACCGTGATCGAGTCCGGCGGCGGCGTGCCGCTGCTGGAGGCGGGCGAGGCGGCGGGCGTGCTGATGCCGTCCGGCTGCCGGATGGGCATCTGCTTCAGCTGCGTGCTCCCGATGACCGAGGGCGCCGTCCGCGACCTGCGCGACGGCTCGATAACCACCGCCGTCGAGGGCGACAACGTGCTGGTGCAGACCTGCATCTCGGCCGCCGCCGGCCCCTGCCACCTGGACGTCTGAGCCTTCTCCCCGCTCCAGCTCCCGCACCCGAAGAAACCGAGGACCCCCCGTGACCACGCTGCAGCGCAAGAGCGTCAACCCGATCGCACACCTGTCCCCCGAGGACATCGAGGCCATCGGGCTCGAGCTCGACGCCATCCGGGACGAGATCGTGGCCAGCCGCGGTGAGCACGACGCCGCGTACATCCGGCGAGTGATCAAGGTGCAGCGGCGCCTCGAGCTCGGCAGCCGCGCGGTCCTGCTCTTCTCGCTGTTCCCGCCGGCCTGGCTGCTCGGCACCGCGGGCCTGTCGGTCGCCAAGATCCTCGAGAACATGGAGATCGGGCACAACGTCATGCACGGCCAGTGGGACTGGATGCGCGACCCGAAGATCCACTCGACCACCTGGGAGTGGGACAACGCCTCGCCGGCCGAGCAGTGGAAGCACTCGCACAACGAGCTGCACCACACCTACACCAACGTCGTCGGCCGCGACAACGACCTCGGCTACGGCATCATGCGCGTCGACGAGGGCCAGCGCTGGCACCCGATCTACCTCGGGCAGCCACTGTGGAACTTCGTCAACGCCTGCTTCTTCGAGTACGGCATCGCCGCGTACGACCTGGAGCTCGGCCGCAACCTCAAGAGCAAGAAGCGGCGCCGGGCGCCGGAGTTCAAGGCCCGCCTCAAGCAGGTGCGCCGCAAGATCGGCAAGCAGGTGCTGAAGGACTACGTCGTGCACCCGGCGCTGTCGGCCGCGACCGGCTCGTTCCTGCACACCCTCGCCGCCAACGCCGTCGCGAACCTGGTCCGCAACCTCTGGACCCACTCGGTGATCATGTGTGGCCACTTCCCCGAGGGCGTCGAGACCTTCGAGCGCACCTCGATCGACGGCGAGACCCGCGGCGAGTGGTACCTGCGGCAGATGCTCGGCTCGGCCAACATCGACGGCAACCGCCTCATGCACATCATGACCGGCAACCTGTCGTACCAGATCGAGCACCACCTCTTCCCGGACCTGCCGAGCAACCGCTATCAGGAGGTCGCGCCGAAGATCCGTGACCTGTTCGAGCGCTACGGCCTGAACTACGTCAGCGGCCCGATGCCGAAGCAGGTCGGCTCGGCCTGGGCGAAGGTCTTCCGGCTCTCGCTGCCCAACCGCGGCGCCGGCAAGATCGCCGCGGCGGCTCCCCGGCCGGCCAGCGGCCGCAAGCAGCCCGCCACCCGCTGGCAGCGCCCGGCGGCCGAGGCCGCACCGGCGACCGTCGGCTCCTGAGCGAATCTCGCCTACGCTTGGCCCCGTGAGCGACGTCGTGCGTAACTGGGCCGGCAACATCACGTTCGGCGCGAGCCGGGTGCACCGGCGGGTGACGGTGCCCCGGCTGCAGGAGCTGGTCGCCGCGGGCGGGCCGCTGCGGGTCCTGGGCAGCGGCCACTCCTTCAACCGGATGGCCGACACGACCGGCGACCTGGTCAGCCTCGGCGGCCTGCCGCGCGTCGTGGAGATCGCCGCGGACCGCCGGACCGTCCGGGTCGACGGCGGCATCCGGTACGGCGAGCTCGCCGACCGGCTGCACGCGGAGGGCCTGGCCCTGCACAACATGGCGTCGCTGCCGCACATCTCGGTCGCCGGCGCGGTCGCCACCGCCACGCACGGCTCGGGCGTGCGCAACGGCAACCTGGCCACCGCCGTGGCCGCCCTGGAGCTGATCCGCGGCGACGGCGAGCTGGTGACGCTCCGCCGCGGTGACGAGGGCTTCGACGGCGCCGTGGTGGGCCTGGGCGCGCTCGGCGTGGTCACGGCGCTGACCCTCGACGTGGTCCCCGCCTTCGAGATCCGCCAGTACGTCTTCGACGACCTGCCCCGCGTACGCCTGGAATCCGACCTTCCGGAGATCCTCGGCGCCGGTTACAGCGTCAGCCTGTTCACGAACTGGGCGGGACCGGACATCAACCACGCCTGGCTCAAGCGCACCGATGCGATGCCGGACGGCCCGTGGTTCGGCGCGCGGCCGGCGGACGGCCCCCGCCATCCGGTTCCGGGGGTACCCGCGGACAACAGCACCGAGCAGTTCGGCGTGCCCGGCCCGTGGCACGCCCGGCTGCCGCACTTCCGGATGGAGTTCAGCCCGAGCACGGGCGCGGAGCTCCAGTCGGAGTGGATGGTCCCGCTCGACCGGGCCCTGGAGGCGATCGACGCCGTCGCCCGGGTGCGGGAGACGATCGCGCCGGTCCTGCAGGTGAACGAGATCCGCACGGTGGCGGCGGACGACCTGTGGCTGAGCATGAACTACCACCGCGACAGCCTCGGCCTGCACTTCACCTGGATCGCCGACACCGCCGCGGTCCTGCCGGCCGTGTCGGCGCTGGAGGAGCAGCTCGCGCCGCTGCGGGCCCGCCCGCACTGGGGCAAGGTGTTCACCATGGACCCGGCGGCGGTACGCTCCCGCTACGAACGCTTCGACGACTTCCGGGCGCTGGTCGCCGGTTACGACCCGGCCGGCACCTTCGGCAACGCCTGGCTGAACGAGATCCTGGACCGACCGGAACGCCCATGAACAGACCCGCCCGGATCGAGGACGTGCACGAGCTGGCCTCGGGCATGCCACACGTCACCATCGAGTACGGCAGCGGCGACAATCCCGTCTACCAGGTGGGCCGCAAGTCGTTCGTGTTCTTCCGCAACCCCCGCCCGGATGCGGTCGACCCCGCCACCGGGGAGCGCTACCCCGACGTCATCGTCTTCTGGGTGCCGTCCGACGCCGACAAGCAGGCCCTCGTCCAGGACCCGGCGTCGCCGTTCTTCACCACCGCGCACTTCAACGGCCACCCGTCCGTGCTGCTGCGTGCCGCCCGCGTCGGCGAGCTCACCCGCGGGGAACTGGCCGAGGTGATCCAGGACGCCTGGCTGTCCCGCGCGTCGCCGCGCCGGGCGGCGGCGTGGCTGAGCGCGAACCCGCCGGGCTGATCCACCCGGCCGGAGCCCCAAGCCGCGGTTCTCCTGCGCGACGCTTCGGCGGTGGGGAGGATGACTCTGATCAGCCGAGGTTAGGAAGAACGATGTCCACTTACCAGGTCGGCTACTTCGTCGGCAGCCTTTCGTCGAAGTCGATCAACCGGGAGCTGTCGAAGGTCCTGGTCCGGCTGGCGCCCGGCGACCTCGAGTTCACCGAGATCCCGATCCGCGACCTGCCGCTCTACAGCCCCGACTACGACGCGAGCTATCCGCCCGAGGCGGTAGCCCTCAAGGACGCGATCCAGCGCTCGCAGGCGATCCTCTTCGTGACCCCGGAGTACAACCGCTCCATCCCCGGGGCCCTGAAGAACGCGATCGACTGGGCCTCCCGGCCGTGGGGCACGAACTCCTTCGACCACGTACCCACCGCGGTCATCGGCGCCTCCATCGGGGCGATCGGCACCGCGCTCGCGCAGCAGAGCCTGCGCGCGGTGCTGAGTTTCTGCAACGCCCGGCAGATGACCTCACCCGAGGCCTATCTCCACTTCACGCCGGAGACCTTCCCCGGCGACGGCCAGGTCACCAACGAGTCCACCAGGGAATTCCTCGCCAACTATCTGGCGGAGTTCCGCGACCACATCGCCCGGGTGCTGACGGTGCTACCCCGGCAGTCGTGACGGCCCCGCCCTCCACCAGCCGATCCGCTCGGCGGGGCCGGGCCCGGGAGTGACGCCCAGGCGGTCGAGGGCCGCCTGGCGGACGTACCAGCCCAGCTGGCAGCCGAACGTGCCGTCCGGATGTTGCACGCGAGGCATGGTGCGCATCACCTCGTCGCCGCGGAACGGCTCCCAGTCGATGCCCCAGCTGCACAGTCAAACGCGCCAGGGGTTCTCGTCGCGGTAACTCGACGCGCGGCACCAGGCCACGAGCACCCATCCACTCACATCCATCCCCGCAGATTACCGGCCCGCTCGGGTGCGCCACGCCGGGCCTCATGGCGAGGCCGGCGACGCCTGACGATGCCACTGGTGCGTCAAGGAAGGTTGAGGACCCGGCGCTCGGACAGGTCGGGAAGGTGCCGGGCCGCGGTGATGAGGTCGTTGTCGTCGTGCAGGACCGTCAGGCCGCCGATGGCGGCGCAGGCGCAGATCAACAGATCGACGCAGGACAGCGCTCTGTGCGCGCCGGCCCGGAGCAGGCGGTACTGAGCGGAGTCCACCCATTGCCATGCGCTCTTGGGCACAGCGACGTCCGGATACAGATCGGCGAACATCGAGGTCATTTCCTCGTACTCATCCAGTCCGCGAGCGGAGCGGAGGAACTCCGTGCGCTGCGGACGGCACGATCCGATCACGTGGTCCGAGATGACATCAGCCCAACGTTCTCGCAGGGCATCGTCTCGCAGGATCCGCCAGACAGCGGACGAGTCGATCAGATACTGAATCACTCGGTCGGTGCCTTGTTCGCGCGGTGCAGGTCCTGCCAGCCTTCGTAGTCCCATCCCCGGGCGGCCGTTGCATGGTGATCGAGCGCCGCGATCCGCCGATGGCGGGCCGCGTACTCACGGAGTGCCAGGTTGACCGTTTCCTTCTTGCTCTTGGCTCCGGACAGCCGCATCGCCTCGGCGAGTGCCTCATCGTCCAGATCGATTTGAGTGACGGCCACGGCTGCCCCCTGTTGGTAATGTGTGATCCTCTCAAACATTACCAACATTCGGCGACCAGGACGTCACGTCCACCGTGCGGGCCGCGACCAGGGTGTCGCCGTCGAAGCCCTCCAGCCGGATCGACGCCGGGCCGTCCGCCGGGAGCGGCACCTGCAGCGTCGGCTTCTGGTCGGTGATCGGGACGGACTTCACCGGCCGCCGGTTCACGTACACGTCGATGCTGGTCAGCGCCTCGGTGGTCAGCGACAGCGCCACGCCCGCGGCGGTCCGCGGCCCGGCCTCCGCGTCGAGGCGGCGGGGCGTGCCCGCGGCCAGGATCGCGCCCGCCCGCTCCATCAGGTCCACATTGCCCTCCAGCAGGTCCCGGCTGGTCATCCGGTGCAGCTCGTCCGGGCGCACCCCGAGGTCCTCCACCGGCTCCCCCGCCCGGGTGCCCACCCGCAGGCAGCGCCGCAGCGCCACCCGGAACTGCGCGCCGGCGGGCAGCTTGCGGAACGGGCCCGCGGCCCAGCCGTCCACCAGGTTCTGCTGGGTCCACACGTTGGCGCCGCCGGCGCCGGTGGCCTCGTCGATGCCCAGCACCTTGCCGATCTCGTGGTCCTGGAAGCCGGCGGAGAAGATGTCCGTGGCGCTGTAGCAGAGCGCGTCGGTGATCAGCACGACCGGGCCGTGGTAGACCTGCCCGACGCTGTTCACCACGTCGGCCGGGTAGAGCGGGATCGCGCTGGAGTACTGCGCGCCGGTCTCGACGGCCTGCTCGACCGAATCCCGCCAGGCGGCCAGGTCCTCGACGTTCGCGCAGAGCTGCCGGGTCGCGTCCGTGCTGATCAGCTGCATCGGCTCGGGCTGGACCCGGCGCGGGGTGAGGAACTGGAGCAGGAACTCGGCGGCCACGACGTAGCCGCCGCCGTTGCCGCGGACGTCCAGTATCAGGCCGTTCCTCGGCAGCACGTCCAGCAGCCGGATCACCTCGTTGAGGAACGCCTCGATGCCCTGGTCCTTCATGTGGAACGTGAAGATCCGCAGGTGGCCGAAGGTGCCGGCGGGCGTGGTGACGACGCGGGCCCGCAGCTCGTCCGGGCGGGTGGTCGGTATCTCGCCCGCGGCGAGCTGCTCGGCGGTCGGCTCCGGCACGTCGCCGGCCCGCGCGGCGACCCGGCGCTCCTCGTCGACCGCGGCGGGCACGAAGAGCAGCTTCTTCGCCTGCCGGACCACCTCGGTGCGCAGGTCGAGGCCGACCAGGTGCGCGGACGGCACGGTCAGTCCGGCGAACGGGCCGTTGTCCGGCAGCGGGCCGTTGAGGTCGGCGCTGGTGTCGAAGACCCGCCAGTGCAGCCGGCTCTCGTGCGCGGTGCCGTCGACCAGGTAGCGCAGGTCGACCCAGTCCTCGTCCGGCACCGCGGAGAGGGCGAGGGTGCGCAGGCTCATGCTCTCGCACCCGCGGGCGAGCCGGGCGTCGGTGTTGCTGCCGGCCTCGCGGTCGGCGTTGCGGACCACGGCGAGCGCGATCGGCGCGCCGTTCCAGTGGGTGATCTCGGCGCCGTCCACCAGTTGCGGGTCGCCGGTGAGGTGCGGGAACGTCTTGGACACCAGGAAGGCGGGCTTGCCGTCGCGCCAGAACTGCTCGAGCAGCACGCCGAGGAAGGCGAACGGCCCCTGGTACGGCCGCGGCAGCACGTAGTTGGTGTGCAGGTCGCGCAGCTCGATGAAGATCCGCAGCAGCTCGGCGTGGAACTGCGTGTCGCTCATCCGGGTCAGCCGGTGGCGCAGCAGCCTGAGCCGCTGGGTGGGCTCGATCGCGTACATGGCGCGCTTGTGCAGCAGGTGCACGTACACGGTGTCGATGAGCAGGGCGGCCTGGTCCAGCAGGAGCTGCCGGTCGGCCGCGGTCAGCGCCGACTGTTCGGCGGCGCTGCGGAACTGCGGCATCGTCCGCACCGTGCCCAGGCCGTGGTCGGCCTCCAGCTTGACTTCCACCATGATCGACATAGCGCAACCTCCATAGCGACTCAGAGTGACGGTACGAGCCGGTGCGGAGCCGCACGAGAGACCTGTCGGGCCTCTGACTGGAGATTGCGCCGTTAGTGTGAGGCTGACGTGCCCGAACGTGAAACGGCGGTGTGCAACGGTGTCCGACATCCTCTCGCGGCGTGACCTCGAGTTCCTGCTCTACGAATGGCTCGACGTCGAGTCGCTGACCGCGCGGCCCCGCTTCGCCGACCACTCCCGGGAGACGTTCGACGCGTTCCTGCAGGTCTCCGCGCAGATCGCCGAGCGCGAGTTCGCCACGCACAACAAGCGCGGCGACGCCGAGGAGCCGCGCTTCGCCGACGGCCGGGCGTGGGTGATCCCCGAGGTCAAGGCGGCGCTCGCCGCGTTCAACGCGTCGGGGCTGCTCGCCGGGTCGCTGGACGCCGAGGACGGCGGGCTGCAGCTGCCGCACGTCGTGCACCGGGCCTGCTTCGCCTGGTTCCAGGCCGCGAACATCGCCACCTCCGCGTACCCGATGCTGACCATGGGCAACGCGAACCTGCTGCGCACCTACGCCGCGCCGGAGCACGTGGCGCGATTCGTCGGGCCGATGGTGGAGGGCCGGTTCACCGGCACCATGTGCCTGTCCGAGCCGCAGGCCGGCTCGTCGCTCAGCGACGTCACCACCCGCGCGGTGCCCGCGGGCGACGGCACGTACCGGGTCACCGGCAGCAAGATGTGGATCTCCGCCGGGGATCACGAGCTGAGCGAGACGATCGTGCATCTGGTGCTGGCCCGCGCCGCCGGCGCGCCGGCCGGGGTCAAGGGCCTGTCGCTGTTCATCGTGCCGAAGCACGTCGTCGGCCCGGACGGCGTGCCCGGCGAGCGCAACGGCGTCGAGCTGGTCGGGCTCAACCACAAGATGGGCTTCCGCGGCACGACCAACGCGGTGCTGTCCTTCGCCGACAGCGAGGGATTCCTGGTCGGCGAGGAGGGCCGGGGCCTCGCCTACATGTTCCAGATGATGAACGAGGCGCGGATCGGCGTCGGCGCCGGCGCGGTCGCCCTCGGCTACACCGGCTACCTGCACGCGCTCTCCTACGCCCGGGAGCGGCTACAGGGCCGGCCGGTGGCCGGCAAGGACCCGGTGGCGCCGCCCGTGCCGATCATCCGGCACCCGGACGTGCGCCGGATGCTCCTGGCGTCCAAGACCTACGTCGAGGGCGGCATGGCCCTCATCCTGTACGCGGCCAAGCTCGTCGACGAGCAGGAGACCGGCGACACCGCCGACGCCGCCCTGCTGCTGGACGTGCTGACGCCGATCGTCAAGGCGTGGCCGTCGCAGTGGTGCCTGAAGGCCAACGACCACGCCATCCAGGTGCACGGCGGCTACGGCTACACCCGCGAGTACCCGGTCGAGCAGTTCTACCGCGACAACCGGCTCAACCCGATCCACGAGGGAACCGACGGCATTCAGGGCCTCGACCTGCTGGGCCGCAAGGTGATCATGCAGGACGGCGCGGGCCTGAGCCTGCTGGTGCGGACCATCCGGGCGGCCGCCGGGCGCGCGCCTGCCGACCTCGAGTGGATGGCGCAGCGGCTCGAGGCCGGCTGCGCGCGCCTCGTCGAGGTCACCGGCAAGCTGTGGTCGGACGCGGACCCGACCACCGCCCTGGCCAACTCGACCGCGTATCTGAACGCGGCCGGCCACCTGGTCGTCGCGTGGATGTGGCTGGAGCAGGCGACGGCCGCGGCCGGCCGGCAGGGCGCGTTCTACGACGGCAAGCGCCTCGCGGCCCGCTACTTCTTCACCCACGAGCTTCCCCGGACCACGACCTGGTTCGACCTGCTGGAGAGCCGGGACACGCTGCTCGCCGACCTGGACGACGCGTGTCTGTAGGGGTCCGGTTCCCGTTTCTCGACGCGCGCCTCCCGCTGGCGTTCGCGCACCGCGGCGGTGCCGCCGAGGGCGACGAGAACACCGCCGAGGCGTTCGGGCGCGCTGTCGCGCTGGGCTACCGGTACGTGGAGACGGACGTGCACGCGACCGCGGACGGCGTGCCGGTGGTGTTCCACGACCCGTCCCTGCAGCGCCTGACCGGCACCGCGGGGCGGGTGGCCGACCTGCGCTGGGCCGACCTGGCCGCACTGCGGGTCGGCGGGGCGGGCGCGGTGCCGCGCCTGGACGACGTGCTCGCCGCGTGGCCGCGGGTGCGCTTCAACATCGACGTCAAGGCCGACGACGCCGCCGGGCCCACTGTGGAGGCGATCCGCCGGGCGGGCGCCGCGGACCGGGTCCTGCTGGCCTCGTTCAGCGACGCCCGGCTGGCCCGGATCCGCGACCTGGCCGGCCCCGGGATCGCGACGTCGCTCGGCCGGCGCGAGGTGCTGCGCCTGCGCGTCTCCTCGCTGGCCGGCGCCGGGCCGCGGCTGCCGGCGTCGGCCGCCGCGGCGCAGGTGCCGGTCCGGTTCGGCCCGGTGACCGTCGTCGATCGCCGGTTCGTGGCCCGGGCACACCGCCTGGGGCTGCAGGTGCACGTGTGGACGATCGACGATCCGGCCGAGATGCGCAGGCTGCTCGACCTCGGCGTCGACGGCATCATGACCGACCGGATCGACGTGCTTCGCGACGTCTACGCCGCCCGGGGCGCCTGGCCCGGCGGGTAACGCGACCATTGACGGCGCGTGACACATCGATGATAATCGACCCGCGTTGTTAACGTTCACATCGCCTCCATCGCTGCCATCGGCGTAGGTCGACGCCGCGACCCGGGGCTCGATCACCCCTGCACAGGAGGACACTGATGTCCCCGTCACGCGGTCTTCTCGGACTCGCCGTCGCCGCGACGCTGATCGCGGCCACCGGCGGAGCCGCACCGGTCCTGGCACAACCACGCGCCGGCGCGCCCGACTACACGATCACCGTCGACCCGGCGGCCACCGGGCCGGCGATCGGCGACTCCATGTACGGGGTGTTCTTCGAGGACATCAACTTCGCGGCCGACGGCGGCCTCTACGCCGAACTGGTCCGCAACCGCTCGTTCGAGTTCCTGCCGGTGGACAACACGTCGTACCACGGGCTGACCGGCTGGACGCCCGGCGGCGACTCCGGCGGCGCGGGCACCGCGACCACGGTGAACGACGCGGACCGCCTCAACGAGCGCAACCGCACCTACCTCAAGCTCGCCCTGACCAACCCGGCCGGCGGGCGGTACGGCGTGACCAACTCCGGCTACAACGCCGGGATCGCGGTGCGGCGCGGCGCCGCGTACGACTTCTCGGTGTGGGCCCGCAGCGACTCGCCCGCCCCGACGACGGTGTCCGTCCTGCTGCGCGACGCCGCGGGCGAGCCCCTGGCCGCGCCGGTACGGCTGACCGTGCGGGGCGACGGCTGGGCCCGTTACGCCGTACCGGTGCGGGCGAGCCGGACCAGCGACGCCGGCCGGCTGTCGGTGCTGGCCGGCGGGACCGGAACCCTGCGCCTCGACATGGTCTCGCTGCTGCCGCGCGACACGTTCAAGGGCCACGGGCTGCGCCGGGACCTCGCCGAGAAGATCGCGGCGCTGCGGCCCGGTTTCGTGCGCTTCCCCGGCGGCTGCCTGGTCAACACCGGCAGCCACTACGGCTACGACGCGGCCTCGAACTTCCCGCGGGCCCGCTCCTATCAGTGGAAGGACACCGTCGGGCCGGTCGAGACCCGCGCGACAAACGCCAACTTCTGGGGCTACAACCAGTCGTACGGCCTGGGCTACTACGAGTACTTCCAGTTCTCCGAGGACCTCGGCGCCATGCCGCTGCCGGTGGTTCCCGCGCTGGTCACCGGCTGCGGGCAGAACCGGGCGACCGACGACCCGGCGCTGCTGCGGCGGCACATCCAGGACACCCTGGACCTGATCGAGTTCGCCAACGGGCCGGCGAGTTCCGAGTGGGGCGCTCTGCGCGCCCGGATGGGCCACCCGAAGCCGTTCGGGCTCACCCACGTGGCGGTCGGCAACGAGGAGAACCTGCCCGACGCCTACTTCGCCAACTTCCTGCAGTTCCGCGACGCCATCGCCGCGAAATACCCGGGCATCACGGTCGTGAGCAACTCCGGGCCGGACGACCAGGGCG
This sequence comes from Actinoplanes sp. NPDC026623, assembly GCF_040638275.1. NCBI lineage: Bacteria > Bacillati > Actinomycetota > Actinomycetes > Micromonosporales > Micromonosporaceae > Actinoplanes > Actinoplanes sp. NPDC026623. Next base: position 17,597 of record NZ_JBEZXZ010000065.1, read on the forward strand.
CGACCTTCGACACCCTGTGGGCCAAGAACAAGGCCGCCGGGGTCGCGATGGTCGACGAGCACTACTACAACAGCCCGGGGTGGTTCCTCGGCAACAACCGGCGCTACGACAGCTACGACCGCGCCGGGCCGAAGGTCTTCCTCGGCGAGTACGCCTCGCTGGACAGCAAGCTGTTCAACTCGCTCGCCGAGGCGTCGTACATGACCGGGCTGGAGCGCAACGCCGACGTGGTGCGGATGGCCTCGTACGCGCCGCTGCTGGCCAACGTCGACAACGTGCAGTGGCGCCCGGACCTGATCTGGTTCGACAACGACGAGTCCTGGGGCTCGACCAGCTACCAGATGCAGAAGCTGTTCATGAACAACGTCGGCGACCGCGTGGTGCCCAGCCGCGCGACAGGCAGGGTGGTCACGCCGAAGCCGATCACCGGCGCGATCGGGCTCTCCACCTGGGCCACCGCGGCGACCTACGACGACATCAAGGTGACCACGCCCGGCGGCGCGGTCCTGTTCGAGGACGACTTCGCGGGCGGCGCCGGGCAGTGGTCGCCGGTGGAGCCCCGCGGCACCTGGTCCGTGGTCGACGGCGGCTACCGCCAGAGCGACACCGCCGCGCTGGACACCCTGGTCAAGGCCGGCAACATCACGGCCACCGACTACGACCTGACGCTGAAGGCCACCAAGCAGGCCGGCGCCGAGGGCTTCCTGGTCGCGTTCGGGGTGCAGGACTCCGGCGAGCTCTACTGGTGGAACCTCGGCGGCTGGAACAACACGCAGGGCGCCGTCCAGAAGGGCGCCGGCGGCGGCAAGGAGATCGTGATCGCCAAGCCGAACAGCATCGCCACCGGGACCACCTACGACATCCGGATCGAGGTACGCGGCACCGAGGTGCGGCTGTTCCTCAACGGCACCGAGTGGGGCAGCTTCACCGACAACCAGGTGACCGAGCCGTTCGCGCAGGTGATCACGCACGACGACGCCACCGGCGAGCTCATCGTCAAGGTCGTCAACGCGCAGGACACCCCGGCCGTCACCGCGATCGACCTCGGCGGCCGCCGGGTCGCCGACCGGGCCCGGATGACCGTCATCACCGGAGACCCGCAGGAGCAGAACACCCGCTCCGCCGAGCCGATCCAGCCGGTCACCACGACCGTCGGCGGCATCGCGTCCACCTTCACCCGGACGTTCGCCCCGAACTCCGTCACCTTCCTGCGCCTGCGGACCAAGTGAGGGGAAGACCGTCATGACGAACGACATCAGCCGCCGTAACCTGCTCCGCGGCGGCCTGGGCGTCGCCGGCGTCGGCGCCCTCGCCGGGCCGGCCCTGGACCGTGGCGTGCCCTCCGACGCGCGGATCTACGGTGTGCCGACGGCCGACCCGCTGATCGAGCAGCGCGCCGACCCGTTCATCACGCCGCGGACCCGGGGGCGCTACTACTTCACCGGCTCGGTGCCCGAGTACGACCGTCTCGTCGTACGGGGGGCGACCACCATCGCCGGGCTCGCCACGGCGACCGAATCGGTGGTCTGGCGCCGCCCCGCGACGGGACCGATGGGCGGGCACATCTGGGCGCCGGAGCTGCACCGCATCGACGGCCGCTGGTACATCTACTTCGCCGCGGGCGACGCCGGCGACGTCTTCCGGATCCGGATGTACGTGCTGGAGTCGGCGCTGGCCGACCCGGCCGACCCGGCCGGCTGGACGCTGCGCGGCCAGGTCGCCACCGAGTGGGACGGCTTCTCGCTGGACGCCACCACCTTCGCGCACCGCGGCCGCCGCTACCTGGTGTGGGCGCAGAGCGAGCCGGAGATCGCGGTGAACTCCAGCCTCTACATCGCCGAGATGGGCTCGCCCTGGGCGCTGAAGAGCAAGCCGGTCCGGATCGCGACACCCACCCGGAGCTGGGAGATCCAGGGCTACCGGGTCAACGAGGGCCCGGCGGTGCTGGTCCGCAACGGGCGGGTCTTCGTGACCTTCTCGGCCAGCGCGACCGACGCCCGCTACTGCATGGGCCTGCTGACCGCGGACGCCCGCGCCGACCTGCTGGCGAACGCGTCCTGGAAGAAGACGCCGGACCCGGTCTTCGTCACCGACACCGCGACCGGGCGGTACGGGCCGGGACACAACAGCTTCACCGTCGCCGAGGACGGCGTCACCGACGTGCTGGTCTACCACGCCCGCGACTACCGCGACATCGTCGGCGACCCGCTCTACGACCCCAACCGGCACACCCGGGTGCAGCGGCTCTACTGGCACCCGGACGGCACACCGCTGTTCGGCGTGCCGGTGGGTGCGGGCGGGCCGATCGTCCGGCTCTCGCCCGCGGACGCGAGCGCGTGGTTCGTGCGGCACGACGACTCCTCCCTGGTCGTCGGCCCGCCCGGCCACGCGCTCGCGGACACCCAGTTCCGGTTCGTCGCCGCCGGGGACGGCACCGAGGCGATCCAGTCGGTCGATCTCCCCGAGCGGCACGTGCGGGTGGTGGACGGCGTGGTGCGCCTCGATGCCGGCACGCCGACGCGTTTCCGCAGGCTGCCGCAGGGCCGGGGCGTCAAGATCCAGCTCGCCGACGACGCCACCCGGTACCTGCGGCACCGGAACCAGACGGTGGTGACGGGCGACGCCTCGGTCTTCCTGCTCGGCTGAGCGGGTACTGCGGGATACTGCTTCCGTACCGATCTGACGTCGACGCGGAAGAGCACTCACCATGAGCGAGCACTACGACCTGATCGTCCTCGGCGCGGGACCGGGCGGCTACGTCGCCGCGATCCGTGCGGCCCAGCTCGGCCTGCGGACGGCCGTCGTGGAGGAGAAGTACTGGGGTGGTGTGTGCCTCAATGTCGGGTGCATCCCGTCGAAGGCCCTGCTGCGCAATGCCGAGCTGGCGCACATCTTCCACACCCAGGCGAAGACGTTCGGCATCACCGGCGAGGTGAGCTTCGACTTCGGTGCCGCCTTCGACCGCAGCCGCACGGTCGCCGACGGCCGGGTCAAGGGCGTGCACTACCTGATGAAGAAGAACAAGATCACCGAGTACGACGGGCGGGGCACCTTCCGCGACGCGAACACCCTCGAGGTCGCGCTGGGCTCCGGCGGCTCGAAGACCATCACCTTCGACAACGCGATCATCGCCACCGGGTCGACGGTCCGGCTGCTGCCCGGCGTCGAGCTCAGCGACAACGTGGTCACCTACGAGACGCAGATCCTCGACCGCGACCTGCCGGAGTCGATCGTCATCGTCGGCGCCGGCGCGATCGGCATGGAGTTCGGCTACGTCCTGAAGAACTACGGCGTCGACGTCACCATCGTCGAATACCTCGACCGGGCCCTGCCCAACGAGGACGCCGACGTGTCGAAGGAGATCACCAAGCAGTACCGCAAGCTCGGCATCCCGATCGTGGCGTCGGCCAAGGTGGAGACGGTGACCGACAAGGGCTCGTCGGTCGTGGTGACCTACACGAAGAACGGCCGCAGCGAGACGATCGAGGCGGCGCGGGTGCTGATGTCCGTCGGCTTCGCGCCCCGGGTCGAGGGCTTCGGCCTGGAGAACACCGGCGTCAAGCTCACCGACCGTGGCGCGATCGAGATCGACGATCACATGCGGACAAACATCCCCCACCTGTACGCGATCGGCGACGTCACCTCGAAACTGCAGCTCGCACACGTCGCGGAGGCCCAGGGCGTGGTGGCGGCGGAGACGATCGGCGGCGCCGAGACCATGACGCTGGGCGACTACCGGATGATGCCCCGGGCGACGTTCTGCCAGCCGCAGGTCGCCAGCTTCGGCCTCACCGAGCAGCAGGCCCGCGACGAGGGCTACGACGTGAAGGTCTCGTCGTTCCCGTTCACGGCGAACGGCAAGGCGCACGGGCTCGCCGAGCCCACCGGTTTCGTCAAGCTGGTCGCGGACGCGAAATACAACGAGCTGCTCGGCGGCCACCTGATCGGCCCGGACGTCTCCGAGCTGCTGCCCGAGCTGACCCTGGCGCAGAAGTGGGACCTGACGGCGAATGAGCTGGCCCGCAACGTGCACACCCACCCCACGCTGAGCGAGGCCCTGCAGGAGGCGTTCCACGGCCTGACCGGCCACATGATCAATCTTTAGCCGCTTCGTCTCCCGGCCGGCCCAGCTCGGCCGGGAACGGGCGCCTAGTCGTTCTGGCTGACGTACATCGGGACGTCGCGGCGCAGCATGTCCCGCATCATCGTCACCTCGTCGGCCGGCACCGCGCGCAACGCGGGCGGCAGGCCCTCCAGCACCGCCTCGAGCCCGAGGGCCCGGTTGGCGTTGTGGTGATAGAAGCGCAGCTCGGCCAGGTAGTCCGCGACAAGCATGGTCGCCTTGGCCGGGCTCTCCCGCCACAGCCAGGTGAACACATCGCCGAACGCGTCGCTGATCAGCGCCGCGCCGCCGGGTTCAAAGTGCATGAGGGTCAGCTCGGCCTCGTAGAACACCAGGCCGACGAACAGCTGGTCGAGAATGTGATCCGGTATTTCGCGGGTGCCCACATACGCATCCTCTCTGTTACCGGCTGCCCGTGGGGGCTCGCCGACCGCGATCTTCGGCCGGTCCGATGATCGCGCGCCCCGCCCGGAGGCTCCGGGACGGGGTCCGCGCGGTGCACAGTGGATCAAATTGCGCGGCGGTAACGACCTTAGCGGCCGAACGCGATACCGTCCGGGAATGCGAATAATGGTCGGCGATTCCGTCGTCGCGGAATATCAGGCCCAGCCGGACATAGATCGCCTTTTCGGCCCCCGCCCCTTCCTGCACCCGGTGCGCACCCTCGCCGGCGTCCAGGTGACCGACACCCTCCCGGAGGACCACCCCTGGCACCTCGGCGTCTCGGTCGCGATGCAGGACACCGACGGCGTCAACCTGTGGGGCGGCCGAACCTACGTCCGCGGCCGGGGCTACACCTGGCTCGAGGACCACGGCCGCATCGCCCACGTGGAGTGGCTACCCACGCCCGGCGACCCCGCACCCGGCGCCGGCTTCGCCGAACGCCTGCACTGGCTGAGCCCGGCGAACGAGGTCCTGCTCACCGAGATCCGCACGGTACGCGCCGACCCCGCGCCACTCGGCTGGAACCTGACCTTCTCGTACGAGCTGAGCAGCGCCCGCGACATCCGGCTCGGCAGCCCGGCGACGAACGGCCGCCCGGACGGCGCCGGCTACGGCGGCTTCTTCTGGCGCGCCGCACCCGGCCCCGCAACCACGTTCACCGCCAACCACGATGGCGAGGACGAGGTAAACGGCACCACCGACCCTTGGGTGGCACTGACCGGCCCCGGCCCGTACACCCTGGTATTCCGTGGCCTGACCGACAACGACCGCTGGTTCGTCCGAACAGAAAACGGCGGCTACGCCGGCGTCTGCGCAGCCCTGGCCTTCGAAAAGGAACTGGTCCTACGCCCCGGCACCCCACTGTCGCGAACCCTGACCGTCCTGATCGCAGACGGCCTATTGACCCGCGACCAGATCGAGCCCCTGCCAACGTGACCCAGGCAGCACCGCCCCCGAAAGAAACGGCCCGGCTATCCACCCCCGGCCCAGACCGTCAAAGCGCAACCGAATGGAATCCACCCGCTATCCCGTTGTCTGCAACAGACTCTCGGTGAATGCGGGCACAGCCCAGGCAACCCCCGACTCGGCAGGAAGCCGCATCGTCTCAGCAGCCTCGCGCAGCACCGCGTTGATGCCCCCGATGACCCGCACCCGCCCCGGCGGCGCACCGACCGAGGTGACAAAGGCCTCGTCGACCAGATGCGGCGCGGGCACCCCCGCACCGGCCAGCGCCTGCACCACGGTGGTGAAGTCCGCCGTACGCGCGAGCGGCGCCACCAGCGGGTGGCGGCCGGGATCCCGGCGGTGGGCGATGAGGTTCTCGAGCAGGTCGATACGGCCGGCCGGCGCCGCCGCCCCCGGCATGACCAGCCGATCCGTCGGATACTCCAGCACCGCCCGCCCGGCCGAGCCGGTGACCATGACCTCGCCCGGGATGAAGTCCTCCCCCGCGAGCGTCACCGCGGCCATCAGCCGCAGTCCCCCGCCGAAGGTGATCCGGGCAAAGGCGGTGTCGTCGACCTCGATGTCCCGGGTCCGGTACCGCTCGGCCTCCAGCAGGACCGGATGGCCGGCGCCCGCCGCGGCGGCGACCGCCAGGCTCTGCATCACCGCGTGCGCGAGCGGGTTGACCAGGGCACCGTCGAGCACCGGCCGCCCGTCGACGCTGCGCCGCCCCGACCACGGCGCGCGAGCGTAATAGGCGTCGTCGCGCCGCCAGGAGGCCACCGTCGCGACGGCGCCGACCGTTCCGAGCAGGCCGGCCCCGACCGCGTCGAAGAGGTGCCGCGCGGCGAGGGAGCCGAGCGCCTGGAACCCGACCTGGCAGGACCGGCCGGCCTCCGCCGCGGCCGCCTCGAGGATCGCGTGCGCCGCCCGGGTGGGCACCGGCGGCTTCTCCAGCAGCAGGTCGCAGCCGGCGTCGAGGGCGTCGAGGGCGATCGCCAGGTGGGTGTGCGGCGGCGTGCAGATCACCACGATGTCGGGCCGGGTCGCCGCGAGCAGCGCGCGATGGTCCGCGAAGGTTGCCACCCCGGGCGGCACCTCGTCGATCGGCTGGACGTCCGCCAGGGCGACCAGCCGCAGCACCCCGCCCGCCTCGAGCTCGGCGATCCGACGCCGATGGGCCCGGCCGTGCCCGTTGGCGCCGACGAGCGCCACCCGGGCGGTCATGTCGCCCCGGCGAGCGTCGCCTCGACGCCGTGCCGGTCGAGGGCGGTCAGCCATTCGATCACGAGCTCGCGGACCGTGTCGTCGCCGGTCAGCTCGGCCGGGAAGACCGCGTCCAGGCCGAACAGCGCGTCGGCGACGGCCCGCGGTGCCGACGACGGCGCCGCCGCCAGCCGTTCGCGGATCTCGGCGGCGAGCGGATCGTCGAGTTCCAGGGCCCGCCCGTCGTCCGTGCGGCCCTGGACGAACCGCATCCACCCGGCGACGACCAGCGCGGCCCAGCGCGGCGTGGCGCCGGCCGCGCGGCAGTCCAGGATGGTGTTCAGCACCCGCTGCGGCAGCTTCTGCGAGCCGTCCATCGCCACCTGCCGGGTCGCGTGCGCGATCGCGGGGTTCGCGAAGCGGTCCAGCACCGATGCGCCGTATTCGACCACGGACACGCCCGGCGGGGGCTTCAGGCTGACCGCGACGTCCTCGGCGACGAAGCGCCGCACCGCCGCGCGCATCCCCGGGATCTCCAGGGCGGTGGCGATGGTCTCGCGCCCGGCCACCGCGCCGAGGTACGCGATCGCCGAGTGCACGCCGTTGAGGGTGCGCAGCTTCAGCCGTTCCCACGGGCCGGCGTCCGTCGTGAGCACCGCGCCGGCCAGGTCCCACGCCGGCCGGCCGCCGGGGAACCGGTCCTCGATCACCCACTGCCGGTACGGCTCCCCGTGCACCGCGGCCAGGTCGCGCGCGCCGAGGGCGGCCTCGGCGACGGCGAGGGTGGCCGGGGTGCTCGCGGGCACGATCCGGTCGACCATGGTGCCGGGGAAGGTGACGCTGTCGCGCAGCCAGTCGCCGAAGGCCCCGGTGCCGCCCGGCACCAGCACCCGGGCCTGCTCGACCATTCCGTGCAGCCGGCGCCCGTTCGACGAGAAGTTGTCGCAGCTGACCACGGCGATCGGGCCGGCGTCGGCGCGGTAGCGGGCGAGCAGGCCGCGGACCACCAGCCCCGGGATGGTGGCCGGCGGCCCCGCGGTGGCCAGGTCGGCCAGCAGCGTGTGGTCGACGGCGAGTTCGCCGGTCACCGGGTCGAGCCGGTGCGCCTTCTCGGTGACGGTCAGCGTCACCACCCGGATGGCCGGGTCGGCGAGCAGGGCGATGATGCCGCCCGGGTCGGCCGCGGCGTGCCGGACCCCGGACAGGGCGCCGATCACCCGGGTACGCGGGCCCGCGCCGGACAGGCTCGTCACGCTGAACAGCCGGTCCTGCGCCAGCAGGCCGGCCACGATGCCGGCCGAGCGCGGCGCGACGCCGACGATGCCCCAGTCGCCGCCGGCCGTGGCGACGGCCTCCTCGGTGTACACGGCCTGGTGCGCCCGGAAGAAGGCGCCGAGCCCGAGGTGGACGATCCCCGCCGGTACGCCGCCGGGGCGCAGCAGCGGCCGGCTGTGCTGCGGCAGCCGGCTCAGGGTGCCGAGCCCGAGCAGCGGCGTGGTGGTCACCGCCATGCCGGGCCGCCGGGGAAGGAGAATTCGGCGATGGACGCGGCGCGCATGGTGGCGCTGTAGCCGGGCTGGTCCGGCAGCAGGTAGCGGCCGCCCTGGGTGCGTACCGGATCCTCGAAGTGCTCGTGCAGGTGATCCACGTATTCGACCATCCGTCCGTCCAGCGCGGTGCCGACCCGCAGGTAGTCGAAGACGGCCAGGTGCTGCACGAGCTCGCAGAGCCCGACCCCGCCGGCGTGCGGGCAGACCGGCACGCCGAACTTGGCGGCCATCAGCAGCTCGGCGAGGACCTCGTTGACGCCCGCGACCCGGCAGGCATCGACCTGCATGACGCCGATCGCCTCGGCCTGCAGCAGCTGTTTGAAGATCACCCGGTTCGCGGCGACCTCGCCGGTCGCCACCCGGCAGCGCCCGCCGGTGAGCCCGGCGACGGCCCGGTTGATCCGGGCGTGGCCGAGGATGTCGTCGGCGTGGGTGGGTTCCTCGATCCAGTACGGGTCGAACTCGGCGAGCCGGCCCATCGCGGTGATCGCCTCGTCGACGTCCCACACCTGGTTGGCGTCCATCATCAGCAGGGCGTCCGGGCCGATCTCGTCGCGGATGAGCCGGGCCCGGCGCACGTCGTCCTCGAGGTCGCCGCCGACCTTCATCTTCATCGCCCGCCAGCCCTGCGCGTACGCCTCCCGGGCCAGCTCGCGGACCTTGTCGTCGGGGTAGCCGAGCCACCCCACCGAGGTGGTGTACGACGGGAATCCGTCCCGGGTCAGCTCGGCCAGCCGCTCCGCCATCCCGGCCTGGCCCTTGTCCAGGATCTCCGCCGCCTCGGCGGGGGTGAGCGCGTCGCCGATGTGGTGGAAGTCGACGCAGGCGACGAGTTCGTCGGTCGAGAGCTCGGCGAGCAGCCGCCACAGCGGCACGCCGGCGGACTTCGCCCGCAGGTCCCACACCGCGTTGACCAGCGCGCCGGTCGCCATGGCGATGACGCCCTTCTCCGGCCCGATCCAGCGCAGCTGCGGATCGGCGGTCAGGCTCCGGACGAACCCGGCCGGGTCGGCGTTCAGCTCGGCGAGGCTGCGCCCGGTGACGTGGTGGGCGAGGGCGCGTGCGGCGGCGCAGGTGATCTCGTTGCCGCGCCCGTTGGTGAACGTGAACCCGGCGCCTGCGTGCGGCCCGTCGGTGTGCAGCTCGACGTAGGTCGCGGAGTAGTCGCCGCGGTTGATCGCGTCGGAGCCGTCGCCGGCCGCGGCGGTCGGGAAGCGCACGTCGTGCACGTCGACCGATTCGATCCTGGTCATAGGCGGAACACCTTCTTCGGCAGGTGGTAGGCGAGGTCGGCGATGGTCTCGGCGGCCTCGTCGAGCGGGAGCCGGCCCTCGGCGACGAGCCGGGCGAGGTAGGCCGCGTCGGCGCGGCGGGCCACCTCGTGGCGGACCGGGATGGAGCAGAACGCCCGGGTGTCGTCGGCGAAGCCGGCGGTGTTGTAGAAGCCGGCCGTCTCGGTCACCGCGTCGCGGTAGCGCCGCAGGCCGTCCGGGGAGTCGAGGAACCACCACGGCGCGCCGAGGTACAGCGCGGCGTAGCCGCCGGCGAGCGGCGCGAGTTCGCGGGTGAACACGTCCTCGTCGAGGGTGTAGAGCACCAGCCGCAGCCGCGGGTCGTTCCCGTACGCCTCCAGCAGCGGCGCGAGGGCGTTCACGTAGTCGGTCGCCTGCGGGATGTCGCCGCCGACGTCGCGGCCGTGCATGGCGTGCAGGCTGCGGTTGTGGTTGCGTACGGCGCCGGGGTGCAGTTGCAGCACCATCCCGTCCTCGATCGACATCCGGGCGAACTCGACGAGCATGTGCCCGCGGAACGCCTCGGCGTCGGCGGCCGAGGCGCGCCCGCGCAGGCCCCGCTCGAACAGCCGCGCCGCCTCGGACGAGGTCAGCAGGACGGTGTGCGCGCTCGGGTGGCCGTGGTCGGACGAGGTCGCGCCCGCGGCCTGGAACGCCTGCCGCCGCGACCGCAACGCGGCGAGGTATCCCCGGTAGGTGGCGGTGTCCTCGCCGGTGATCTCGCCGAGCCGGGCCACCGACGAGGCCCACCCGTCGAACTCCATGTCGACCACGTCGTCGGGGCGGAAGGTGGTGATGACCCGGCCGCCGGGGCCGCCCCAGCCGTCCGCGGCCAGCTTGGCGTGCCGGCTGAGGTCGTCCAGCGGCGACTCGGTGGTGGCCAGCACCTCGATGCCGAACCGCTCGAACAGGGCGCGGGGCCGGAACGCGGGCTCGGCGAGGCGTTCCGCGACGGTGTCGTAGATCTGGTCGGCGGTGTCCGGGCCGAGCCGGGTGCCGACGCCGAAGACGGCGGACAGCGTGCGCTCCATCCAGAGCCGCGACGGCGTGCCGCGGAACAGGTACCAGTTCTCGGCGAGCAGCCGCCAGATCGCCCGCGGGTCCTGTTCGACGGGCACGCCGACGCGGCTGGGCACGCCGAGCCGGGCGAGCGGTATGCCCTGGCTGAGCAGCATCCGGGTGACGTAGTGGTCGGGCACGATGAGCAGGCGGGCCGGGTCGGGGAAGGGCTCGTCGCCGGCGAGCAGGCCGGGGTCGACGTGGCCGTGCGGGGAGATCAGCGGCAGCTCCCGGACGAGCTCGTACAGCTCCCGGGCGATGTCTCGCTGCCGGGGTTCGGCCGCGAACAGCAGGTCGGACATGGATACCTCAGATCGGCAGCGGGTCAGGGCAGGTCGAGCAGGTCCGCGACGCGGACCGGGGCTCCGGTGGAGATGGAGCGGTTGGCGGCGAGGCCGGTGAGCAGGGCGAGGGTGCCGTCGCGCGCGGTGGCGGAGCGGTGCATGGGGTCCTCGGCGGCGCCGAACAGCACGGCGGTCATCCGGACGTCCGCGCCGCCGTGCCCGCCCCGGGAGTACGCCGCGGGCAGCGGCAACTCGCGCGGCGGCGACCAGAACGGCCGCAGCGTCAGCGAGGCCCGGCCGTGCTCGACGGCGGCGGTCACCCCGTGCAGCGCGGCGCCCTTGACCTCGCCGGCCCCGCCGGGGCTGACGTGGTCGCTCTCCACCACCTCGAGCTCGAGCCGGCCCCGGCTGCCGTTGAACATGACCCGGTAGCCCTCCCATGGCGCGTACGCGGTCAGGTGGTAGGTCATCGTGGCGCCGGTGTCGTAGCGCACCAGCACCGCGAGGTCGTCCTCGATCGTCACGCCGGGCGCGAAGACGTTCACGTCGCGCCGGTAGCCGTCGTCGGCCTCGGCGTCGAGGTAGAGCTCGCGCAGCCGGGGGTTGTCCCGCAGGCTCAGGGCGAACGGGTCGCCCTGCGCGGCCGGGTGTGCGTGCGCGCGCGGGTAGTCGCGGGCGTAGCCGTGCCGGCGCCCGTTCTCCCCGTAGAAGAAGAGCCGGCCGTCGGCGTACACCTGCGTCGGCGCGGCGCCGAGCCACCAGTTGACCAGGTCGAAGTGGTGCCCGGACTTGTGCACCAGCAGCCCGCCGGAGTTGGCCTTCTCGCGGTGCCAGCGCCGGAAGTAGTCGGCGCCGTGCCGCACGTCGAGCAGCCATTCGAAGTGGACCGAGCCGATCTCGCCGATCTCGCCCCCGGCGAGCACCTCCCGGACGGCCTCGTGCAGCGGGTTGAAGCGGTAGTTGAAGGCGACCGACACCCGGCGGCCGGTCCGCTCGACGGCGTCCAGGATGCGCCGGCAGCCCTCGACGTCGACGGTCATCGGCTTCTCGGTGATCACGTCGCAGCCGGCGTCGAGGGCTGCCACCGCGTAGTCGGCGTGGGTGCGGTCGACGCTGGTGACCAGCACCTCGTCGACGCGTTCCGCGCTGAGCATCGCGGCGAAACCGTCCGGCGCGAAGGTGGGCACCGGCCGGGCGCCGAGCTCGGTCAGCCAGCGGTTGTGCGCCGCCATCCGGCTCGGGTTGACGTCGGCGAGACCGACCAGTTCGGCCGTGCCGGCGTGATCGAGGGCCAGGGCGCGCACGAACATCTCCGCCCGGGCACCGGCACCGACCAACGCGTAGCGCCGTCGTTCCTCCACCGCGCCTCACCTCCTGCAAACGTTTGCAGCAGAACTAAACACGTCGATGCCCGGTCGTCAAGAAATCCGCACCTCTTTGTAGCGATTTATCCGTGTTGGCGCGAGTTCAATGCGGACAGCGGACACGAAGCCGCAATAAATGACCGTTGACAGAGCTACAACCGTTTGCATTAATTGGCCACCAGAGTGACCCCGACCACATCCACCTCCATCGAAGGAAGGGCCGGCGTGCCAGCCACGATTCGCGACGTCGCACGGGAGTCCGGAGTGCACATCTCCACGGTCTCCCGGACGTTCTCGGCGCCGCACCTGGTCAACCCGGAGACCCGGACCCGCGTGCTGGCCTGCGCCGAGCAACTCGGCTACCGGCCCAACCGGGCGGCCCGGGCGCTGATCACCGGCCGCACGTACAACGTCGGCCTGATCGTCGCCGACATCGCCAACCCGTTCTTCCCACCCTTGATCAAGGCCGCGGAGAGCCAGGCCCGGCAGCGGGATTACCACATCTTCGTCGCCGACTCCAATGAGGACCCGGCGGTCGAGGAGGACCTGGTCCGGGCCCTGGCCAAGCAGGTCGACGGCATCCTGCTGTGCAGCCCCCGGATGAGCAACAGCCTCATCGAGCTGCTCAGCCGGGAGGTGCCGCTGGTCGTCGTCAACCGGGCGATCGCCGGCCTGCCGACCGTCGTCATGGACGTGGCGCAGGGCGCCCGGCTCGCGGTCGAGCACCTGGCCGGGCTCGGCCACCGCTCGATCGGCCTCATCGCCGGGCCGCGCGGCTCCTGGACCAGCAAGGAGATCCGGCGCTCGGCGGCGACCGCGACCCGGGCCGCCGACGCCGAGCTCACCGTCATCGGCCCCAACCCGCCCAACGAGCACGGCGGCGCGGCCACGGCCGAGCACGTCCTGCGCAGCGGCGTCACCGCCGTGCTCGCCTACAACGACCTCATGGCCATCGGCCTCATCGAGGGCCTGCACGCACACGGCGCGCGGGTCCCCCGGGACATCAGCGTCGTCGGCATAGACGACATCGCGCTGAGCCGCCTGATCCACCCCAAGCTGACCACGGTGGCGACACCTGCCGCCGCCGCGGGACGGGCGGCCGTCGACATGCTCCTAGCGCACGGCGACGACCGCCGAACCACCGCACACGCGAGCCTTCAGACCGAACTGGTCATCCGCGACTCGACGGGACCGGGCCCGGATCCGCACAGCCATGCGGATCCGGGCTACGCGGCTGCCGCCGCCCCCGACGCTGTCGCCTCCTACGCCAAGGAGTGAGCGCCATGCACCCCGACAAAACCCCGACGGCGATCGCGCAAACCACGCGCGGCCACCGTACCGCGACCAGGCGACGGCTTCTCGCCGCGGCCCTGGTCATACCCCTGGCCCTCGGCGTCGCCGCCTGCGGCGGTGACGACGATTCGAGCGACCCGAACGGCAAGATCGAGCTGTCCATCTTCTGGTGGGGCGCGGAGAAGCGCGCCGAGCTGACCGAGAAGGCGCTCGACCTCTACACCTCGAAGCACCCCAACGTCACCTTCAAGAAGACCTGGCAGGCCAACCAGGGCTACTTCGACAAGCTCGCCACGCTCACCGCGGGCGGCAACGCGCCCGACATCTTCCAGATCGACGACAACTACATCTCCGAGTACGCGAGCCGCAACGTCACCCTCGACCTGACCCCGTACTCGGGCAACGGCAAACTCGACCTGTCGAAGTTCCCGCCCGGCCTGCGCGACTACGGCGTCGTGGAGGGCAAGCTCGCCGGCGTCGCGTTCGGCGAGAACACCCAGGGCCTGGTCTTCGACAAGACCCTGCTGGACAAGCACAAGCTGCCGTCGCCCAAGACCGGGATGAGCTGGGCCGACTTCATCACCTGGGCGGAGAACGTCTCCAAGGTTACGAAGGTGCCCGGCACCCAGGACCCCAGCGCCGTCTACCAGGCGTTCTGGGTGTGGCTGCGCCAGCAGGGCAAGGACCTCTACAAGGGCAACGAGCTCGGCTTCACCGAGCAGGACGTCACCGGCTGGTTCGAGCTCTGGAAGGGCGCCCGCGCGCGCGGTGCCACGCCCACCCCGGACGTCATCCACGAGGGCAACGCCACCGACATCAGCAAGCAGCTGGTGGTCACCGGCAAGGCCGACACCTCCTGGGTCTGGGCCAACCAGATGCCGGAGCTGAAGAAGAACACCGAGAGCGAACTGGGCGTCATCGCGTACCCCGGCGACCAGAAGGCGCAGTGGGCCCGCGCCTCGATGTACTTCTCGGTGTTCCGCGGCAGCCCGAAGAAGGACGCCGCCGTCGACGTGGTGAACTTCCTCGCCAACGATCCCGAGGCCGGCATGATCCTCGGAACCGACCGGGGCCTGCCGTCCAACCTCGACATCCGCAAGCTCGTCGAGGACAGCACCACCGACCCGAACATGAAGCAGACCATCGCGTTCCAGAACGAGCTGGGCAAGACCTTCGGGCCGGCTCCGGCCGTACCGATCAAGGGTCACAGCAAGGTGCGCAGCGAGCTGGTGCGGATCGCCGAGGAGGTCCAGTTCGGCCGGCAGACGCCGGCGCAGGGCGCCGCGGCGTTCGTCGCCGCCGCCAAGGCCGCGATCGGGCAGGGCTGACGGTCGACGTGACCACGGTGCGACCGGCACAGAGCCGACTCCGAACCGTCCCCCCGGGCCCTGCCGAACGGCAGGGCCCGCGCGGGCGAAGGCACAGCGAGAACCTGCCGGGGTACGTGTTCCTCTCACCCTGGCTGCTCGGGCTGTTCGCGATCACGGCAGTCCCGATGCTGCTCTCGCTCTACCTCAGCTTCACCGACTACGACGTGCTCACCCCCCTGTCGGAGGCGAACTGGGTGGGCTGGGCCAACTACGAGCGGATGTTCACCGCCGACCCGTCCTACTGGCACGCGGTCGTCGTCACGTGCACGTTCGCGTTCGTCGCCGTGCCGCTGAAGCTGGCCGCCGCGCTCGGGGTGGCGATGCTGCTCAACCGGGCCATCCGCGGCATCGGCGTGTTCCGGGGCCTGTTCTACCTGCCGTCGCTGCTCGGCGGCAGCGTGGCGCTGGCCATCGTCTGGGTCAACATGTTCAACCGCGACGGCGCCTTCAACTCCTTCCTGGGGCTGTTCGGCATCGAGGGCGCGCCCTGGGTGAACGACCCGGCCTGGGCCCTGGAGACCCTGATGCTGCTGGCCATCTGGCAGTTCGGCGCCCCGATGGTGATCTTCCTGGCCGGCCTCAAGCAGGTACCCACGGAGCTGTACGAGGCCGCCTCGGTCGACGGCGCCGGGGCCTGGCGGCAGTTCCGCAACGTGACCCTGCCCATGCTGTCCCCGGTGATCTTCTTCAACCTGGTGCTGGAGACGATCAACGGCTTCCAGGGCTTCACCTCCGCCTTCGTGCTCAGCAACGGCACCGGCGGGCCCGTCGACTCGACCCTGATGTACACCCTTGACCTCTACATCAAGGGCTTCGTCGAGCTGGACATGGGCTACGCCTCGGCGATGGCCTGGGTGTTCCTGCTCGCCATCGGCCTGATCACGGTGGTGCTGTTCCGCACCGGCCGGTTCTGGGTCCACTACTCCGACGGCGAGGACCGCTGATGCGTAGCCGGCTGCGCCTGCTCATCCTGATCGTGATCCTGGCGATCGTGCTCTACCCGCTGGTCTGGATGGTGGGCACCTCGTTCAAGTCACCGCAGGAGATCGCCAGCAACATCGGGCTGATCCCCCGCGATCTCACCCCGGGCAACTTCGCCGCGGGCTGGCAGAAGTTCGACGTCGGATTCGGCCGCTTCTTCATGAACAGCGCAATGGTCTCCGCGCTGACCGTGGTCGGCAACACGGCGTCCTGCCTGCTGGCCGCGTACGCGTTCGGCCGGTTGAGGTTCCGCGGGCGCAAGTTTTGGTTCGCCATCATGATCGCGACCCTGCTGCTGCCCGGGCACGTGCTGATCATCCCGCAGTACATCCTGTTCCGGACGCTCGGCTGGGTCGGCGGCGACTGGCCGTACCTGCCGCTGCTGGTGCCGCAGTTCCTGGCCACCGAGGCGTTCTTCGTGTTCCTGATCGTGCAGTTCATGCGCGGCATCCCGCGCGAGCTGGACGAGGCCGCGAAGATCGACGGCGCCTCGCCGTACGCGGTGTTCAAGCACGTCATCCTGCCGCTGAGCCGCCCGGCGCTGGTCACGACGGCGATCTTCTCGTTCATCTGGACCTGGAACGACTTCTTCCGGCAACTGGTCTACCTGTCCGAGTTGCAGGACTACACGGCGCCGGTGGCGCTCACCCTGTTCATCGACTCGACGAGCGAAAGCTCGGTCGGCCCGATGTTCGCGATGTCGCTGCTCTCGCTGATCCCGGTGTTCATGTTCTTCGTGGCGTTCCAGCGCATGCTCGTCGAGGGCATCAACACCAGCGGGCTCAAAGGATGAGACGGGACTGGCGCGACACCGTACAGGTCGCGACCGACCTGGCGCTGCTCGGCCTGGTCGTCACCGTGGCGGCGCTCCCGCTGGTCCCCGCGGGCGCCGCCGCCGCGGCCGGCAGCGCCGCGGTGCACCACCACCTCGAGCACGACCGGTGGCCGACGGCGCGCCTGAGCTGGGCCGTCTTCCGCCGCGCCCTCGCGCCCGGCCTGCTCGCCGGTCCGGCCTGTGCGGCGGCGGTCGCCCTGATCGTCGTCGACCTCCTTGCCGTACGCCGGAGCGCGGTGCCCGGTGGCACGCCCCTGCTGGTGCTCACCGCCGTCCTGGCAGCGGCCGCCGCCGGGTACGCGGGTCTGATGATCGTGGCGATCGGCGCCCACCCGGAGCGGCCGTGGCGCTGGGCCGCCCGGGAGGTGCCGCTGACCCGGGCGCTGGCCGCGGCGACCGGGGTGCTCGTGCTCGCCGGCCTGCTCGCCGCCCTGGTGCACCCGGTCCTGGTGCCGGTGCTGGCCGGCTACGCCCTGTTCGCGCTCCACGTGGTCGCCCGCCGGTACGCCCGGCCGGCCCACGGGGGAGAATTTCTCGCCGAGTGATGCAACCCCGCGGCGTGCCGGGCTCGTGTTTACCGGGACCGCACGGATTGGGGTGAGAATGAGCGATCGCGACGCGGCGTTCGCCGAGTACTTCGCGGCCAGGTCAGGGGCCATGCGCGGCACGGCGTTTCTGCTCTGCGGGGACTGGCACCGGGCCGAGGACCTGGTACAGGCCGCATTCACCAAGCTCTACGTGCATTGGAACCGGGTGGCACGGCACGAGGCGCTTGACCCGTACGTCCGAAAGGTGCTGATTCGCACCTTCATCGACGACGGACGGCGGGGCTGGTGGCGGCGGGAACGCCCGCAGGAAACCCCCGTCGACCTTCCCGCGGCGCAGGCGCACACGGACGACCGGGTGGTGCTCATGCGGGCGCTGGCCGCGGTGCCGGCGCGGCAGCGGGCGGTGCTGGTCCTGCGCTACTGGGAGGACATGTCGGTCGAGGAGGCCGCAAGGGCCCTGAACTGCTCGCCCGGCACCGTCAAGAGCCAGGCGGCGCGCGGGCTGGCCTCGCTGCGCTCGCTGGTGCCCCCACCCGTCAACGCCGAATGAGGAGAGGCACCGTGAACGAGAACGACCTGCGCGAAGCCATGCGCAGCACCCTGGTGGCCACCCCGGAGCCGCCGCCGATGGACTCCGCGACCGCGCTCACCGCGGGCCGCCGGGCCGCCCGGCGCCGGATGACGCTGGCCGGCGCCGGAGCCGCAACGGTCCTGGCCACGCTGGGCATCGCGGCCGCCGGCCCCGGGCTGAACCTGCTCCCCGGCGACCACACCACCCCCTGGGCGGCCCCCGCCTCGGAACCGGCGATCCCCCTGCCCACCGACACCAAACCGTCGTGGCCGATCGACGGCGACGGCAGGCCGCAGCAGGATGCGACCGCCCGCTCCGGCCTCCGCTACGAGCAGGGAAAACGCGTCCTGAACGGCATCCTGGCGGTAGTGCCGGACGGCTACGTCACGCCCACCGGCAACGCAGGCGACGGAATCCCGCTGCAGGACCACCAGGCCGCGGTCGAGGGCGACGGATCCTGGGGCTACCTGGCCTCCGCCGCCGTGGCCAAGGACAAGGGCACCGGGCGGCTGCTGGTGGAGGTGCACACCAAGGACAACAAGCTCGCCAAGGAGCCGTGCGCGCTCGCCCGCGAATTCTGGGGCCTGGGCGGAACCTGCGAACGGACCACCGTCGCAAAGGCGACGGTCGGCGTGGTGGTCACTCCCGGCACCGACCGGCGGCTGGACCAGTGGGCGGCGTACCGGTACCCGGACGGCACGGTGGTCTTCGTCGCGCAGTCCCGCAGCGCCACGAACTTCGAGAGCGGCCTGAAGCCCCTCGACGAACTGCCCCTCACCGTGCCGCAACTCGCCGCCCTCGCCACCGACGACCGCTTCCACCTCCAGTAAGGCACCCCAGATCGCATGAGTCCCGGCCCCGCCCCCGGGACTCATGCGAGGCAACCTGCTGGGATTCGCGCTGACGCACGCCCGCTCGCAACTCGCCACCGCGCGGAACACTCAATCGCCGGCAGGGCGGCACAGCGTCAAGGACTGGAACCGGTAGCCGCGACCGGTGTCGACGGGGTGGAAGTCGACGACATCGAACCGGGCGGCGGCGGCAAATCCGAGCAACTGCTCATCGGTACGCCAGGAGAAGAACCGCGGCGGCACGTGCTGGTCACCGTCGATGGGGCCTTCACGGCTCTCCTCGGCACCGTACGTGCCGACGAAGAAGTGGCCACCGGGGCGCAGCACCGCCCGGATCGCCGCGAGGACCGCCGGCAGGTCCCGGTTGGGCACGTGCAGCAGGCAGTTCATCGCGAACACCGCGTCGAACGAGCCGGCCGCGAAGTCCAGGTGCAGGAAGTCCATCACGTGGGCCTCGAGGCCCTTGGCCCGGCAGTGCTCGACCATGACCGGCGACAGGTCGGCCGCCACCACGGCCAGGCCCTCCCGCTGGAAGAACACGCTGTCCTGCCCGGTGCCCGCCCCGACCTCCAGCAGCCGGGCGCCCGGGGCCAGCCGGTCCCGGAAGGCCTGCCGCTCCTCAACCTTCCACGGCTCCTTGGCAAGCCCGTCCCGCCAGTCCGCACGCGTGTCATACGCCTGACGCAGCGGATCGAGCACCTCGTCATACCGAACACTCATACCGACGATTATCGACAACCCCGGACGTCTTCCGATCGGTGAACGTCGCCATCGAAATGCTCGCCGAGGTAGGGCCGGCACTCGGACGTCCCATGGTGGACACGTTGCACGGGTCGGTCATCAGCAACCTCAAGGAACTGCGACCCCGATCGGGCCGTGACGTCGCGATCCGCGTGTTGTTCGTCTTCGACCCGTGGTCGCAGGCGGTGCTGCTGGTGGCCGGTAACAAGGCCGGCGCCTGGACTCGGTGGTACAAAACGGCGATCCCGATCGCGGAAGCGGCGTACGACGGTTGGCTGGCTACGGAGAGGAAGCGGAGGGACGACTCGTGAGCGAGTTCCACGATTGGGAGGACCTCCGTGCGGAACTGCACGATGGGGACGACGATGCCCTTGCGGCCGAGCGGGCGCGGACCGAGGCCTGGATCAGTGCATTTCATCTGGCCGAGGAGCGCAAGCGACTGGGTTTGACTCAGCGGCAGGTGGCGGAGTTGATGGGTGTTTCACCGGGACGGGTCAGCCAGATCGAGAACGGGGACCTCGACGCCAACGAGGTCGCGACGCTGAGCCGGTACGCGCGGGCGCTGGGCGCCCGGATGCGGATCATCTTCGACTACGGCAACGATCTTCGGCAGATCGCTTGAGACATGGGCCCGGGGACTTGTGATGAGTGGCCGGGCCGGTGTGGTCAGAGCCAGCCGGCTCGGCGTAGGCGGCGGTGGAGGGCGAAGGCGCTGAGCACCATGACGGCGAGCACCCCGACGTAGCCGTAGCGCCAGTGCAGCTCCGGCATGAAGTCGAAGTTCATGCCGTAGATGCCGGCGATGGCGGTCTGCAGCGCGGCTATCGCGGCCCACGAGGCGATCTTGCGCATGTCGTTGTTCTGCGCGACGGTCACCTGCGCGAGCCGGGCCTGCAGGATCGAGGTGAGCAGGTCGTCGTAGCCGAGGATCTGTTCCACGACGCGGGCGTGGTGGTCGGCGACGTCGCGGAAGTAGCGGCGGATCTCCTTGGGCAGCGTGATGGCCTGCCGGTCGACGATGGTGGCCAGGGGCCGCTGCAGCGGCAGGACGGCCGCCTTGAACTCCATCAGTTCGCGCTTGAACTGGTAGATCTGTTCGATGCCGAGGTTCGGGTTGCGGCTGAACGCCGACACCTCGACGGCGTCCAGGTCGGTCTGCATGGCGTCGGCGATGCCGACGTAGCCGTCGACGACCCGGTCGAAGACGGCGTGCACGACCGCCCACGGGCCCTGCGCCAGCAGCTCCGGCCTGGCCTCGAGGTCGGCGCGCACCGGCCGCAGTTCGCCGACGTCGCCGTGGCGCACGGTCACGACGAAGTCCTCGCCGACGAAGATCCGGGCCACGCCGGTGTGGACGATCTCGCTGGTGTCGGTGAGCTCGGCGTGCTCCACATATTGCGCCGCCCGCACGATGAGGAACGTGACGTCCTCGTAGCGTTCGAGCTTGGGCCGCTGTTCCTGCTGCAGCACGTCCTCGACGGCGAGCGGGTGCAGCCCGAAGATCTCCGCGATGCCGGCGAACGTCTTCTCGTCCGGCTCGTGCAGGCCGATCCACACGAACGCGCCCTCGGTGCGGCGGGCCTCCTCATACAGCGCGGACACATCCGGTACGCCGGGATCGCGGGTTCCGTCCCGGTAGAGCGCACAATCCACCACCGCGGGCGTCAGATCGGGGTCGACCGGTTCGGCGTCCACCGGCAGGTGCACTCCCGCTTGCTCGATCATGATGCCTCCCGCCGATCGCCTCAGTGAGCAATTTCAACCTGGCCCCGGGAACTCCGCCCTGGCCACGTTGAAAGGGCTCAGTCCTTGATCGAGTCCCGGCCGCGCTGCACCAGCAGGGGGTCCGCGGCGTAGACCACCGACGTGTCCTTGCCCTCGTAGTCGAACTGGTTGAGGAAGAACCGCATCGCGTTGATGCGGGCGCGCTTCTTGTCGTTGCTCTTGATCGAGGTATTCGCGGAACTTCTCACGTATCACCCGTCGAGTATCGATTGACGTGACCGCAATGTGGTAGCGGCAAGGTGAACAGACGGCGGTGCTCTCAGTCGCGCGGCGGATCGGCCAGCGGCCAGCCGCCGGCCGCGAGGTGTGCGGAGACCCGGGCGACGTCCTCGGGCCGGGCGCGCTGCAGGGCCGAGGCTTTGATCATCTTCTCGATGTCGTCCGCGCTGACCGGCTCGTCGTTGAAGACCGATTCGTCCGCGAGCGCCCGCGAGATCCTGTGCACCTCGTCCTCCGTGAGGGTGCGCTGCAGCAGCCCCAGCAGGACCACGTAATCCTGCCGCGGCACGCCGGTCGGGTACCCGGCGCGCAGCCACTCCACGGCACGGCTGAGGAAGTTCGACCGCAGGTCACTCACCAGAGCCCACCCTCACTTGTCGACGATCGCCGGGAGGACGTGCTCGAAGCTCAGCGTCTTGCCGAGGCCGGACACGACGATGAACGTGATGCCCAGGACGACGCCGAGCAGCACAGCCGCGAACAGGATCCAGGCGACGACGGTGCCGATGGGGTGTGGCACCGGGCCGGTCACGCCGGTCTCGTGCACCTCGGCGTCGCCGCCGGCGCCGTAGGCCAGCGCCCGCACGCCGAGCCCGAACAACGCCGGCAGGCCGGCGCCGAGGACGAGGCCGGCGACGAGCACCCGCCAGGCGCCGTCGGCGGCGAATCTCAGGTTCTCCATGGTCCGACCTCTCAGTTGCCGGCGCCGACCGGCGTCCGGTTCCCGCTGGGGGTTTCCTGCCACTCGTCGTTGACGTTGGTGTGGTCGACCGGCGCCCGGCGCGAGCGCAGATACATCGCCGTGGCCGCGACGACCAGCAGCACGAAGATCAGCAGCGCGCCCAGGAGGCCGCCGACCAGGTCGCCGATAAACCACGTCACCCCGCCGACCACGGCCGCAGCCGGGATCGTGAGGGCCCAGGCGATCACCATCCGCCCGGCGACCGCCCAGCGCACGGCGGCGCCGCGCCGGCCCACCCCGCTGCCCAGGATCGATCCGGTGGCGACCTGGGTGGTGGACAGCGCGAAGCCGAGATGGCTGGAGGACAGGATGACCGCGGCCGACGCCGACTCGGCCGCGAAGCCCTGCGGCGGGGAGATCTCGACCAGGCCCTTGCCCAGGGTACGCATGATCCGCCAGCCGCCCAGGTAGGTGCCGAGCGAGATCGCCAGGGCGCAGACCAGCTTGACCCAGAACGGGATGTTGCCGGTGTCGGTCCATTCACCCGCCGCGATGAGGGCAAGGGTGATCACACCCATGGTCTTCTGCGCGTCGTTGGTGCCGTGCGCCAGCGACACGAGCGAGGCGCTGCCGATCTGCCCCCATCGGAATCCGCTGTCGGTGAACCGCGCGGCGACACCGGTGGTCACCCGATAGATCAGCCAGGTGCCGACCGTCGCGACCAGACCCGCGATCACCGGCGAGATCAGCGCCGGCAGCAGCACCTTGCCGACCACGCCGTCGAGCTTCGATCCGTTGCCGGTCCAGTTCACCCCGGCCCAGCCGAGGCCCGCGATCGTGGCGCCGATCAGCCCGCCGAACAGCGCGTGCGACGAACTCGACGGAAGCCCGAGCAGCCAGGTGACCAGATTCCAGATGATGCCGCCGACCAGCCCGGCCAGCACGATCAACAAAAGGTCGGCGCCGCCGTTGCCGATCAGGTCCGGCTTCGGGGTCCCGTCCGGGTTCTGAATCTTCACCACCGCATTGGTGACGGTCAATGCCACCTCGATGGACAGGAACGCGCCGATCAGATTCAGCGTCCCGGAAAGGCCGACCGCCACCTTGGGCCGGAGCGCGCCGGTCGCGACGGACGTCGCCATCGCGTTCGCGGTGTCATGGAACCCGTTGGTGAAGTCGAACGCCAGCGCAGTGACGACCACCAGGGTGAGAAGAACGGCAGTATCGGTCACTCCTGAATCGTCATCCCGGCGAAGATCGATGGAAAGCCGGGGCGGGCGGCCAATCCAAGAGTTCGATACCTGTCAACCCTCCCTTAACCCGCGCCGGTAACCGGCCTTCCGCCATTCGGCGACGGGCGCCC